>DCIU01000072.1:2817-6277 GCA_002317245.1 Lachnospiraceae bacterium UBA1718 | reverse complement strand
CTGCCCCCAGATAGCAGCTCCGCAAACTCCCGCTTCACTTCCTCGCCAGAGCTGATAACCAGCTCGCTAATTAGATTACTACTGGCAGTGTTCGCCCAGTAGCAGAGAGTTTTTCCATTTTTCAAATAATGAATAATGGACCAGGGATTGTAGATATCCCGGTGACTGCCAATCGTGAAGCCATCGTAGAAAGCCTTGACCGTGGCCATCTCATCACTGCTAAGGCAGGTAAGCGTGTCCCGAACCTCCTCGTCTGTGAAGCCGAAGTAGGTCGCGTAACGGTCGTCAATCAGCGATGCCGAGACGATATTGTTAGCATCGGAAAACATGGAGCTCTTACTTATCTTCGTAATTCCAGTTATCAGAGCACGCTCGTAATGGCTGTTGGTCTTGAAGGTAACAACGAAGAAGCGGCGCATGAAGTCGACCATCTCATCGTAGAATCCATTAAGGTAAGCATCCTGAAGAGGGGTGTCATACTCATCAAGAAGGATAATGGCTTTGCGGCCGTGGTATTCTTCCAGGGCTCGCGACAAATCGCTTATTACATTGATAAGCCCGACCTTACTTAGAGAGTTAAAGTTGTTCTCATAGGAGTTAATCAAGTATGAGAAGCCCGTCAGTCTGTCATCATTTAGTATATGCTTGTGCTCGTCGAATGCCTTGGCAAAGACATAGCGTAGCTGTTCAGTCATATCGGCAAAAGAGTCGCCCTTAAGGTCCGCAAAGGAGATGTTAATCACTGGGTAAGCATGTCTTAAAAGCTTCATTGAGGGATGGTTGTATACCGCCAGATTCTCGAAACGGTCCGTTCCTTCGTCGTATATAGAGAAGAAATGGGACACCGTACTAAGCATCAGGGTCTTGCCAAATCGTCTAGGGCGGGTGATGAGAGTGACAGGATCATGCGAGTTCCACCACTCGTATATAAACTCTGTCTTATCAACGTAGAATTTGTTCGCATCAATAATATTGTAGAAGTCCTGCGATCCGATAGTGATCTCTTTGTCGAGATATGGGTTATCTCTGAGAATTTTAATGATCTCTTCTGAATACCTGCTAAGTCTTGAAAGACGTTTCTTCAGCTGCTCCCTCTCCTCGATCTGAAGCAGAATTTCCTCTCTGCCATCAAGCTTAATATAGTAGCTTACACTTTTACCATTAACTGTGCTCTGAAGATATGGCTGCTTCTTGCCATTTATATTCTTATATATAAGCGTTCCCTTAGGCAGTTCCTCGAGTCTGTTCTTAATCTCATTTACTTCGTTCATACAATGTCCTCTTCTCGATGCTGTATCGATATCGTTAGCATAACATCTTCATAACCAATTTTACAATAACCAATTAGTTGTTGACGCAAATTTTGAGCCCTAGGGACGTTCCTTAGGGCTCAAAACGACACGCACTGCATAGCAAAATGAGCCCTAAGGAACGTCCTTAGGGCTCATAAAATAGTCAAAAAATAATCTCTCCCCATGTACCATTCCTGTGATGTTTATATGCTATAATATCTACACACAACAGAGTCAGGCATAATTACTTTTTCTTTTGCAAGTCAAAGCATTAATCATCGAAGGTAACCCTATGAGATTTGTACCAGCTGATTCATTAGTATCAGGCATGATAATGGCGAAGGATATCATCAGTAGCAATTCTGATGCCTTTATGCTCAAAAAAGGGGTAGCACTTAACGACAAGGCTATCGAATATATTAAGACCCAGGGCTATATGGGTGTATATATTTCTGACCTTATGTCTGCAGATGTTGAGCCAGAAGATATCGTCGACCAGCAGACCATCAGGAAAGGTCTTGAAGCTGTCGAGAGCGAGAATGTCGGCTCGATCATCAATATCTCAGCTGAAATCGTTGCTCAGATTACCTCCAAGCAGGATGTTTCCGTGGATCTATTCGATCTGCGTTCTTTTGATGACTATACATTCCACCATTCAGTTAATGTAGGTGTATTCGCTGTTGCCGTGGGCCGTAAGATGGGCCTCAAGGAGGAGGACCTTAATCTCCTGTCCATCGCCGGCATTTGTCATGACCTAGGCAAGAGCAAAGTCGGCTGGGACATTATTAACAAGCCCGGCAAGCTCACAGACGAGGAGTTCCAGACGATCAAGAGTCACCCTCGTTTTTCCTTCGAGATATTATCAGAGAATCCTCAGGTGCCATCCATTGTCAAGCAGGCGGTGCTCATGCATCACGAGAACGAGAACGGTAGTGGCTATCCGCTTGGGCGCGAGGGCAAGGACATTCCGCTCTTTGCCAAGATTATTCACGCCGTGGATGTCTACGACGCCCTGACCTGCAAGCGTGCCTACAAGGATCCATTTGCGCCGGTTGACGCCTTTAACTTCCTGAATCAGGGGCGCGGGACCCAGTTCGATTCCAATATTATCGATGTCATGCAGACGGTCATCCCCGCATATCCGCCGGGAATCGAGGTCAGTCTGTCCAATGGCGAGGTGGCGCTTGTTATCTCCCATACCCAGAACGCCTTCCGCCCCAAGGTCAAACTCAATTCCACGGGCGAGGTCATCAATCTGGACACCAACCCTGACTACAAGGACATCACAATTGTCAAATCAGGCATTATGCCGGCGGACTATGTCGGCGATATAGATATGCTCAACGAGGACCGACAGGCAGTCCGCGAGATCAAGACTCTGAAGGGGACTGTTGCCGTAGTTGACACCAGTTTTATCACGCTAAATGCTATTACGGATGCGCTGAAGGATGACTACAGCGTGCTGACTTTCAAGAGCGGCTTCGAGGCCATGACCCACTTCTCGGGGACGGGCAAGCGGGCTGACCTCATGATTAGTAGCGTGGAGATGCCTATGATGGATGGTATCACCCTGGCCAAGAACCTGCGCAAGCTGGCCCTGCCGAATCTTCCGGTGATTTTCATGCCCTCTAACAAGGACAGGCAGACCCTGCTTAAGTGTGCCGAGGCGGGCGCTGTGGATTTCATTATGAAGCCTGTGAATCCGACTTTGCTTCGAGACCGCGTGAATGTGGCCTTCGCCAATATAAATAAGGATACTCATTCGGGAAAAACTGCCGCGACTGAGGCTAAGAAGAAGATTCTGGTTGTCGATGATTCGGGGATGGCTCTAAGAACCATGATGGAGTATCTCGAGGATACATACGATGTGGCCCTTGCCAATTCCGCTTCTAAGGCTGATGAGGCGATTGATAAGAGCATTCCTGACCTTATTCTGCTTGATAACGAGATGCCCGAGTGCAGCGGCGCAGAGTTCCTGCAGAAGCTCCGTTCCCAGCCTTGGACCAAGGATATTCCGGTTGTCTTCCTGACCTCCGCCAATGACTTTGCCACAGTCAAGAAGCTGCTTGACCTGAAGCCTGAGGGCTTCGTGCTGAAGTCGACCCAGAAGGCCGAGCTGCTGAAGACGATAAAAGATATTTTGAATAAATGACATAAAATGAGCCCTA
>DCIU01000072.1:519-2756 GCA_002317245.1 Lachnospiraceae bacterium UBA1718 | reverse complement strand
GGAACGTCCCTAGGGCTCATTTCAAAAAGTGACACTCTGACCCCGTCCCCTAGGTTCATTTTCGGCTACATAGCCTGCAGCTTCTCGCACATATCCAGGTAACCATTAGCCCCGGTGAGCAGCGCGCTATTCTTCAGCTGCTCCATGGCGTCCATGAACTTAGTCTCATCCGTTTTTCTCACATTCATGACAATCAGCCTAAGCCCATTATCCTCATTCCTATATATCTTCTTGGCCCTGGCACGTATATGCCGACTGCCAATAATGTGCGATGACAGCAGCCTGTCCGTATCTACGAATATGTATTGATTGTTAAAAAGTGAATGCCCCTTAATCTTTCTATAATTCATTGTGCCCTCCTATCGTGTGCTGGCTATAAGGATCTTCATCCTCTATGAATGCTTCTCTTCTTCCACAGAGACTATAAAGTCCTTGGATTCAAGCCTCCTTTTCAACGTTAGAATACAACATTTATGCTAGGCGCAAAATAAACCGCTAGTTTAGCATGATTTTTATCAAACTCTTCCCATCACTTCCGCCTTTGAGAAAATCATATTTCTATTATTCGCCTCGATAGGCGTAAGTTTCCCACGCTTCACTAGGTCATTCACATTCTGTCTGGTGCAGCCAAGTGCATCCATGACATCCTGTGTGGACATAATGCTTTGCAGAGCTAATCTTTGCAGATCGCTTGTGTTCACTTCAAGCTTCCTACACAGTCCATATGCCTGATTACTACTTATACAATCCTGCTCTCCTATGGATATATAGTTACCAAGTCCCGATACAGCAGCACCAAGCTTTTGCGCATATGCCATCATTCTGGCATAGTGCCGTTCCTCGAATAGCTTCTTATTATCCTTATCAATAATACCTACAACTCCATTCCTGAAGCTGACCAGATAGTCACCACTCTCACTAATACATACCGACTCAACATAATGCTCCATTCTGCTCTTAATAGCGTCTGGCAAGCTATCATAGCTGGCTCTCTTTATATAGCATTCATCCTGCGCACACCGACCATCGCTTAAGATAAAGAGCTTAATCTCATCATATTCTTCCAGTCCATTATCCTTTAATATGGACCCAATATTCTGCCTGTCCGGCGGGATAATTCTCTGCCTTATGAATTCAAGAGTATGCTGCCTGCCAATACTCAGCTCTCCCTTGCGAGCATAATAGTCCAGTATGAAGGGCAGGTTCCACTCATCAACGCCCTCGCACAACTCTATACAACAATCCCCATTTCTCTCATTTACTATAAAGTAGGCAAGGTCACAGTCGCCCACAGTTTTGTCCCTAATTGAATAAATCTTCATACTGCTTAGCCCTCACAACAAGGAAATTCCACACACTTTCAATCCACGCATCTGACATAATCCCTTCTAATCCTTGAAAAAGTGATGCCTCTAAGTCTTTGTCAAAATCAGGTAACCTAAGGCGCTTCTCACGTGGTATCAGCTCCAGGTTAGCCAGAGTATTATTAGTTCCAACAAAGCATTGAACCTTTTTCTCTTCTAGCGGATTAATCTCACGATACTCATCATCGTTGCGGCAGCTACACAATAGCGACAAACCATGGTCGAAGAGGGGTGCAGGATAGTAGTTATGCTTAATTCGGTTCTTTAGAATCTCGATATTAGCCCCATGCCTGTCCCTATTCATTATCAAATAATCAACTGTAAGCAGGTTGTAGATATACTCGCTCCATCCGTTTCGTTCGCAGAAAGCCATGGGCGTCTCATCGTCCTCATGCATCATGTCATAATACGCATCTAGAGCAATCTTACTATCTCCAGCTTCTTTGAAATCATATGATCTGCACAAATATGTATGATAAGCCTTACCTCGAATCATAATCCTGGCATTAATCAAGTCATATTCAAGGTGCTTAATCCCCATGGCAGTGAGAAGGCGACAGGCAACTATCTCATTGACACATTCATGCCCAACAATGCCATTAACAACGTCATAATTGGATAACTTGTAATATGTCTTCTTACCCTTTGTCTTCTCATATGCTTTCAGAAAAGAACCTGCAGTCCCTGAAGAATGGCGTGTTCTCGTCCACTCAAGGTGTGTTAAATCTATCTCATCTATATAAATATTGCTCATATGAATCCTCCAATGACATTTTTGCACCTTTCTTTACTTTGGTCAAGATTATCGGGTTAAACCAATATAATTAGTATGAGATTTGTAGAAGAGTTAAATGAAATGGACAGATCAGCTGT
>DCIU01000072.1:0-498 GCA_002317245.1 Lachnospiraceae bacterium UBA1718 | reverse complement strand
TTAATACCCATTTTGTTCCCCTCTCTTATCTTCTTCAGTTTGATACTGCGTTCTAATATAGTTTATTATTCTTATTTTTTCTTTTGCATTCCTATACATAAGGCCCAGCGCGAAAACAATTGCTAATGCAAGTATAAACACTATTACATATGTGACTATTGTTGTTAGTATATCTACTATTTTGTCAAACATTGGTGTGCCTATCTCCATTCTACCCATATAAGTATGCCGCATTATAAGTATATCGAATGACATAGGTTAAAACACTCAACCAGTGGTTTAACACCCCATATACGTCAAAAGCAGCAGGCTCGCTGCCTGCTGCTTCACTTATTACAATTATGTCTTCTACACTGACCCCGAAGAGTCTGCTAAGAGCTATTAAGTTAGGAATCTCTGGAAGGCACAGGCCCTTCTGCCATTTGTAAATTGGCTGGGCGGTAGTGAATCCCATGTATTCCGCAAGGTTGTCGGCTGTGATGCCTCTTGCCTTACGCA
>DCIU01000047.1:38108-39162 GCA_002317245.1 Lachnospiraceae bacterium UBA1718 | reverse complement strand
ATCATGTTTACTGGGGCACCAACTATGTTCTGAGCCAGATTATTAAGCTTAATGAAAGTGCTGCTACGCTTCTGTTCGCTTAGGTTAAGCTCCTTATTTGTTATATTATTCTCTAAGTGAGACTGATGATTGAAGTTCCAAACAGTGTCGTATACCCTGTCAGTCTGAAGCCTGTTGTATATATTCTCAGCAAGCTTAAGGGTTATGTCTCCAGGTTGGTTCTCGCCCTGTGCCTCCTCTGCCCTTGCCTTAATACTCTCTAATACTTCCGGGATTCGTTCCCTAAGATTATCTACTCTGGTGTTAAGCTCTCTTAAAACCTTAGTCTGAGTCTCGCGTTCACTCATCATCTCGGTAATCCTGGACATAAATCTCTGCTCGTCCTTAATTCCAAGTTTATTTAAATAATTAGATATATATGTTCTATCCTGATAAGTGAAGTTACCCTGGTTGGCAATCAGTATTCTGTTAATAAGTCTGTTAACTATATCTATCTTCTGCTCATTAACATTCTCTATCTTCACATTGCGGTTGAAGATACTGGTCTGATTACCTTCAGCGTAGAATACCTCTGCAGGCTGTGTAACTATATGAAGCAGGTCCTCTGAGGATACAGTCTGGTTAATCTGTTCGTAGTTCTCTCTAATATGCTCACCAAAGGATGTACCCAGTGACGTAACCGCTCTATTCTTCAGTTGTATAGGTTCCTTTAGTGTTAACAATTATCTATAGACCTCTATTTCTTCCTCTTATTAATTATGCCGTTAGCCTTTTCTAAGCCGCTAAGCTCCTTGTTTTCCTTGGCTCGCTTTTCTCTAGCCTTCTTAGCATCTTCTGCAGCTTTTTTCTTATCTGCCTCTTCCTTTTTCAGACGTTCCTTTTCAGACTTTTCTATATCCTTACGATACTTTTCAGCTGCTTTTTCATCCTCTTTAGCCTTCTTCTCAGCAGCCTCAGCCTGCTTCTTGCGCTTTTCTTCAGCAGCGTCGGCATCCTGCTTAGCCTTCTTCTTCTTTTCCTCTTCTTCCTCTAAGCGCTTCTTTTCAGCTGCTTC
>DCIU01000047.1:6835-37917 GCA_002317245.1 Lachnospiraceae bacterium UBA1718 | reverse complement strand
AAGAAGGTGTAGAGGTTAGGAACGATGTAGAGTTCTTTGTATCCAACTGTTATTATCTCTGTACAAAGTCCACTGTGCTCTGCATCCAGGGCCCCATATTCCTTGCTCATAACAGTTGCACCGGTGAATATATATAACCTCACTGATGATGAGTCATAATCATCAGAATTATAGTTTTTTTGTTTCTTAGTACCAGCTTTAATATCGGCCGCGTTCTTCCTATTGTAGTTATTTACATCTGTCGCACCATTATTGGAAGATCTCTTAATCCACAGAATTAGTGGTATCACAAGCTCTGCACCATTGGCCAGTGGATCAAACAGTGAAGCTGCCATATATCTCTCGAACTGTATTGTATGAGCATCCTGAATCGGAGCACGCTTAAGATGAACGTAGTCATTGACTCCGCCCTCTCTAATCTTCTCGTACTGATTAACCTTCTGAAATGCTCTTACGCCTTTCAGAGGTATGTCATATATTCCTTCTACTGTTAATACAAAATTAAAATTTCCGACTGGATCTGCGTTAAAAAGTGCTACGTCTTCAGTAGCGCCACTTAACATACCATACATGTCAAAACTTGCCATATGCTATCCTCGAATTATCTAAAACCTCATCTGCGGAGGTTTCATATCCAGGAGACTAATCTCCTTCTTACCGCTGTTCTCTGAGGGACTCAGATTCTTATTTATCTCCGATATCTCACTGCACCATCGTCGCCTGCTGCTGTGATCCAGGGCCATTACCTCTTCACTTCCCCAGTGGAAATAATAAGAAATAAAGGACATCTCCTTGTAGAGCTGGTCCTTAGGATATAATCTTATCCCTCCCTGGTAAAATTTATTGGCACCGTATGTGCGTGACCGCATTCAGGGCATATAACTTCCATTACAGGTGGCTCAATATCATTGATTTTCTGATACATATCCTGTAAGAATGCAAGGTCAGCTGTAAAAAGTGACTCGATTACAGTACCATTAACAACGTCAACTCCCTCAAGCTTTGTAACGACATAGCTTAAGATTACAATTGTTAAATATGATGGATTACTAAGAACTCTTGGGTCCCTTGTAGCCATAATCTCGTCACCAGCTGTAGCCAGTCTCATGGTACCCTTCTTATGGAGTTCTCCATTTCTATCCATATATCCCTTTGGTAATGTGAATTCATATACTGTATCCATAGTCATTCTCCTTTTATGCTTTTAATACTCATATAAAGTGAGATTTGCATCTCTCCTTGTATCAGTACTAAAAAACACATATAGGTTACCCCCTATTTGGGGGTAACCGTATATGGTTAATTATTTAGATTTAAGAACCTGACTGTGGGAACTCAAGTGTCTCGTAAGCAATTTCCATTGATACGATTGCTACATCTGATGTCTTAGCATCAAGATCAGGAGCATTATACTTTGTTACCCATGCTTCCTTAAGTGTCCAGATCTTACCGCCCTGGCTACCTTCAATCTTGCTCTTAGCTGTATCTGTATTAGAATCGATAAGCTCGATAGAGATGTTCTTTCTAACAAGAGCTGGTCTCTGCTCGCTTACACAATCCTGAATCCATGACATAAATGGGTTAGAATTTGTCATACCCATCTTCATTGTTACATTTCCATGGTGTACGAGACCTGGAAGCTTAACAGGTGCAAGTGAATGTGCATTACCCTGTCTAAACTCGATTACGTCTACGCTTGCGTCTAATCCTGTAATTTCAGAGAAAGCTGCTGTTCCAGAAATACCGTCTGCTGTAACCAGGAAGTTCATCTTAGTTATTGGATACTGTAATCCAATACTATTTACATCTGCTGCCATATTCTATTCCGGCTCCTTTCTTATTATTCTGCGCTCTCTGTAGCTTCAGCTGTATGCTGAGTTACACGGAAGATTACGAACTCTGCTGGTCTGCTTGGAGCAATACCGATGTTACAGATCAGTCTTCCGTTCATGATATCGTCTCTGCTCATTGTAGAAGGTCCGATCTCAACGAAGTAAGCTTCCTGTGGTGAAGCACCTGAAAGCATACCTGATCTCCACATTCCATCAAGGAATGAAGATACGCTCATGAGAACTCTCTGCCATAATGCGTTATCGTTTGGCTCGAATACAACCCAGTTAGTATTTGCCTTAATAGATTCCTCAACATAGATGAAGAGTCTTCTAACGTTGACATACTTGAATGCTGCGTTGCTAGATGCTGTTCTTGCACCCCATACTCTGATTCCCTGACCAGGAAGAGCACGGATTAAGTTAACTCCTACAGGGTTTAAGATATCCTGCTCACCCTTAGTGTAGTTAACCTTGAGACCTGTACAGAATACTGTCTCATTAGCTGGAGCCTTATGAACACCTCTTGAGATATCTGTTCTAGAGTAGATACCCATGATAGCACCTGATGGTGGAATATATCCTGGCTTGTTAGCTGCTCTGTCGAATACCTGAAGCCATGGATGATAGAATGCTGCGTATGTAGAATCAACAACATTGCGGAAGTTAGTAAGATCAGATGTCTTATACATCTCTTCTGGCATATCAAGAACTGCGAAGCGGCTCTTAAGATTCTCACAATGTGCAACTAATGCAACCTGTACCTCTGGGTTAGTGATACCAGGAACAGCGATCATGCTGATTAAGTTATTCTCAACGAATGACTCAATACCTGTACGGTTACCAGGACCATTATCAACGCCCATGAATGTTGCTGCAGTAATCTTAGAGATTGATCCATCAGAACCCTTCTCAAGACTGATCATTCCGCTCTCCTGCTTGTCGCCAAGAATCTCAGCTACAGGATTAGCAATTGCTGTAATAGGATCACAGCTAACCTTAACAAGCTCACTTGTGCTCATTCTGTTAAGAATGAAGTAAGGATCTGCTGGGTTAAATGTTACATCGTTGAAGTTCTCAACTTCGTCATTGTAACGAACAGCTACATTAACTGTTACTCTGTAAAGAACTGACTTAGGAATGATGTTCTTATCAACAGGATCCTTAGTGAACTTCTTCTCGAATGTGATTGTGTCATCATAGATTGATGCAACCTTGTTGTATGTACCCTCGAAGAATACCAGGTCACCCTCACGGAAACCTTCAGTAGACTTAGCAACATAACCTTCCTTAGTAGCTGCAATAAGCTGAAGCTTCTTAGAAGATGTTGTTGTTAATGTAACCTGAATTCTGTTACCCCACTTACCAGGGTTAGCTGCCTCGAGCTTAAGAGGTCCAACCTTCTTAGAAGCTGGAGTTGCATCTTCTGGAGCTACTCTGGATACGTAACAACGTGTTCCACCATTTACAAAGAACTGCTCAACTGAATTAGCAAGGAATCTGTATTCTCCAAAGCTAAACTCACTTAAGAATCCACCAAACTGTCTTGTAAAATCCTTGAAGTTAGTAACAAGTAATGGTGCACCAACTACAGGACCTTTCTCTGCTAGTCCAACAAAACCTGCTGTACTAGTTCCTACACCTTCAATGCTTCGTGGGGAGTTATCATACTCTTCCACATATACACCAGGTGAAAAATATTCTGCCATATTAAGTTCTCCTTTCAATCGAAGTATGAATTAAACTGTTGCTTTGAACTGACCAGGATTGGTAATTGATATATTGCCCATTCCATTGCTGCACATAAGCTTACTGTCATTAGTAAGAGCTGGCTTGCCGTCAAGTAGGACGGTAGCCTTACCAGGCACCCATGTACCAGCTGCCATTAGCATACACGGTTGTGGAGTTAATACCCCCAACGCTGCTGCTGTCGCTGCTGCAACCTGCGGATTAGCCATCGATGTACACATGCCAAAGGCTGTGATATTTGATATCTGGCAATCCTGAATAGTTGCTGCCGGTTTCCCATCCACCAGAACCTTAGTCTGGGATGAGGGATTAATTGTTCCTGGGGCTGTGCCAAAGCTGCATAAGCAGTTAGCTCCTGCACAAACAATCTGTGACATTTTCTACTCCTAGCATTCAAAACTTAGCTTGGAAGTTCCTCAGAGTCATCCACCACTGGCGGCTTATTAATCTCTTTAAAATCAACTTCCAAAAATGTGACCTCATCCGTCTCGTAACGAACAATGGTCGGTTTCTTCGCATTGTCATTCCTTACGCCAATTAAGTAATCTCCGTTAGGATATACATATCCATTGACGATTCGGCCTATCTGCGAATTACGCTGGAACTCTTCCTGCAGGGGGCTTTTAAGCTTTACCTGGCTTTCATTCGGAAGACTTTCAATATCAAAAATCTCGAATGTTCTTGCCTCCCTGTTAATTATTCCGTAGGAAGAACCCTCAGTGTTAAGTCGGTATCCCCTCTCAAATAGCTGAAGCAGTCTTTTCTTCTGCTCATAGGTATTTGTTGTGGCTAATACCTTATTAGTCTCAATTAATGAGACTGACTGAAGTCCTGGAAGGTTCCCTTTCAAATAGAGTACGTCTTCCGATGAACTGGTCTTCTCTGATGGTATCAGGAAAACCTCTTTTAACGGCATGACTTCATTCAATTCTTCATAATTAATCTCAACTGGTGCTTCCTCATATCCTTTTACAACAATCTGCATAAGAAAGTTATCCCTGCCTGTGTTGATTAGGATGTAGGTGCCGTGGCCTCTTGGGATGAAATTCAAATCGTCTTTTTCCGAATTGAAATCAATTCTGGCTTCGTTAACGGCGTATCCAGTAGTAGCATCAATAAGATGAAGTACTAAATCGAGTCTTCTCGTTATTACGGAACTCAAATGTTATGAACCTCCTTCCTCTCCAGTAATATGCAAACCAAATTCTGCAGATGCAACACGTGGTGTGTCGATTACAATCTCGCTAGACAGGAATACGGGTGCCGCCCTATAGAACAGGCTAATCTGATATGGCTTGTTGATTGCCTGCCACACCCTAACCTTTTCCTCAAGTGTTATCTTCGCCTGAGATACCACTATTGGAGGCTCCTGTGTATCGAGCCAGGTCTGCAGCTGATTGGGATATACTGCCGCATTATCATTGATAATCTGAGCAGCACGTCCAATGATTTTCTGAATATCAGGGGCCTTAAGTCCCATCTGTCCAGAACCGTTGATAAACAACATATAATAAAGACTATACGGTCTTGGCGGCTTCTGTAACTGGTGTCTGCCTCTAGGCATTGTATTAGGTCTTGTAATATCGTTCTCTTCTCTTATGTCATACAGATACAGGCCTACAATGTAGTCAACGTCCTGATCTGCCGGAGATGATACTTCTATATTATTAGGTGATGGTATTGGCTCGGGACACATCTTCTCTCGAAGTGTCTTAACAATAAAATTGCTTACGTCCGATATAATGGGATAATCTGCCACTATTCCTTACCTCCATTCTTAAGGGCTTCCAATAATTCCTTAACCTTTGTATCCATTGATCCACTAAGTACAGCACTGTATGATGCCTTATCAATGCTCTCTGAGCTATATGCAAAATATTCATTAACAGTAGCTTCAGGAACGTATAATGAGCCATACTTGTATACTGCCTTGGAAGACATTGTGTCTGATGTCTTAGTGGAATTAATGTTCATAGTCTTGTCGCCATTTGCAAAGGAATATGAATCCTTACCTTCAGCAAGCGTTCCCTCTTTTCCACTATTGGAATATACATATCTGTAGTCTGAAACCTTTCCTAAGGTTGCCAGATTAACATAGTCCTTACCACCATCTGTATATGTGTCATATACGAATCGGTTATGCTCTGTGGCGCATATTTCTATCAAATTTTTTGAAATATTCTGAGCTGTTGCATTTCCAAGCTCACCATACCTGTCAACCGCTGCTGCCGCAATGACCTTGCCCTCAGCACTAAGTGAGTCGAAGTCTCCTCCAAGAACATCAGCTAAGATACCCATAATCTCATCTTCTGATAAGTTATACTTACCGGATCCTGATCCTGAACCTGAGCCTGAGCCATCTCCTGAATCTTTGCCCTTATCTGCTCCAAGTTCATCAAGGGCATCTGTAGCACCCAGTTCACTAAGTGCAGCCTTCTCATTGGAAGCATCCTCGCCATTGGCCATTTTATCCAATGCTGCATTCTTAAGATTCTCAATGGCTCCTTCTTTAGTACCAGCCATTCCGACTGCCGCTGCTGCCTTATTGCTGGCTGAAGCATTTTTATCATTTGTAACACTGCTGCCCTTGGCAGTCTCAGCATCAATCAACTTATCTATCTCGGCAAGCTTAGCATCTGCCTTCTTAGCTCCATTGAGATCATTATCATCAAGGGCCTTCATTTTCTCTGCGTTAAGAGCTTCCTTCTGAGCTAACAGCTTATCTAACTCTGACTGAAGTGTCTCATCTTCTTTAGCTAATTCCTTAAGAAGATCTGTAAGCCATGCCTTGTGGGAGTTAAGGGCAATCTTAGCTCTTGAGGCAAATACGTCATCTGGAACCTCCTTAAGCAATCCGTCGGTCCAGTCAATCCATCCTAGAGTCAGATTGAAGCACATTCTGGCTGAGATTCTCTTGCGCTTGGCAGTAATCATGAACTGAAGCTCTGTCATCTCTTTATTAAGGTCAGCATTCTGATCATCAAGGGCACTTGCCAGGCCATCTTCATTAGCTCCCTGTGCCAGAGCGCTCTGGTAGGCATTACCTATCCCGCCTGTTGCAGCACTCTTAAATCCTGCCTCGCACTCAGGTAAGAGTTCATCTGTGATAATAGGAAGTTCATTGTCCTTGTCCTTAACCACATTGTCAGCAATGGAATTAAGTCTTACAAGCCGCTCAACAATAGCAATAAGCTCTACAGAATAGCCGTTCTCAGCTACCTGATACAGCTCCATCTCTGTATTAGTAATTGCCTTACCAAGGTGGCTGTCAGATGCGGCAATTGAGTCACTAATAAGTTCATTGTATTTTGCCTTACATGCGCTGTCAGCATCATAGATTGATGAGATAATACTGTCGTTCTGCTTAAAGGTCTCCTTATCAGAAGTTGCTCCTTCAAAAGCAGTGCCCTCTAAGAACTTCTTGAAGTTAGAGTCTACCTGAATCTCGTTGTCATCAGTATCTTCTACAGTCTTAATACCATCATGATTCTCCATGTACCTGTATATCTGATCATAGGTATACTGCTTCTTGCTGTTAGTCCATACATCGTAAGGCATTGTTGACTGCTCAATCTGATCATAGCTATTGATATTATAGCTTCCACCTTCTGACTTATTGCTAAGAACCATAAGCAGCTTATCCAGCTCATAGCCACCTGTTGCATCTTCTCCACTTCCAATGGCTAACTGCTTATAGATAACAGCACGTCTGGTAGAATCAACCTTCTTCATCAGCTGCTGAACCACATCTGCTTCATCAGTCTTACCCATCTCCTGAAGTCCCTCGTAGCCCTTCTGCAGGTTGCGAAGACGTTCATCAAGAGAATTGGTATCCGCTGCTATCTCAGGATACTTCTGTCTTAGGTCTGTTGCGAAGAATTCTTTCAGCTGAAGATAATAGAACTGGTCCACACCAATGCTATCCTCACTAAACATCGAATCATACTGAGAATGCAGTGTGAGCAGCTCTGGTATCTGAGACAGATCATATGGATCTGGAATGTCAAAGAGAGTCATATTAGCTAACGTCTTAGCGTCATATACCTTACCAGTAGCGTCTATGTATACTGTTACATAGAGAGGATCAATCTTAGACTGTTCTACAGGTGTTCCATCCTTAGTAATAGCTGTAAGATCTGTTGCGTCTGAAATATCATACCAGACACCTCCTGCAAGCTCTGACTTGTAATAGTTGTTATACTGGTTAAAGCTTGTCTGTGAGTCCAGAGCCTTGTCATATATCTCATCCGTAATAGCATCCAGTGCAAAGACATATGTTCCAACGAAGAAGAACTTATCTGAGATAGGCATCTTGGCATTTAATTCCCTGAAGGTTGTTGCCTTGTTGGTATCGTAGATGGCGTTAGCCTTGATAGTGTTATAAGCAATCACACCACCTACGGTTACTACAGTAATCACAAGTGCAAGTACTATTCCCAATATTCTTTTTTGACCTTTTGTCTTATTTGTCATTAGAAAATCTACTCCACATTTCTCTTAAGCTTAAGATTCGTTGTATCGAAGTATCCTGTATAAAGCATACTTTCTGATTCGTTATAGAACTCTATCTCTATATCATCCAGTGATTCTGATATTGCTCCTAGATACTTAAGACTCTTCTTAATATCAATAATTTCTTCGCCATTAATATAGCTGCCATCAAGCTTCAAGCGGTAAGCAGCAATCTCTGATCCTTCATCAACAGTAAGTGTAAGTGTTGAGAAGTTACCCGAATCTGATGCCTCGACAATGTAAGTTCCAACTGTTGAATCTGGGATACTTACAACCTTGTAATCTGTTACTACCTTGAGTGCATTGCTATACTGTCCTGGATCTATGTCACAGTCACATATTGGTTTGTCCCCATTGTATAGTCTGACAAATGCCGTGGCATCTGCATTCTTAGTGTCAATCCAGAGGTGTCTTAGCTGTCCGTCTACAGGCGTTCTCTCTCCGATCTGAGTGTTGTCTATCCACAATTCAAAGTCTGATACTTCAACCTCGAAGTCATCAGGTATAACAACAGACATTACGAAAGCCTGTTGCTGGGCTACTGGCTGTACATAGCAGTAAGCTCCATTAGCAACTTCTTCATCTATATAGCTTGTTCCACTACCTGCTGCAAAGGTGTTAAGACCGTTGCCGCTAAAGTATGCTGATACTCCGCCACATGTCAGTCTGTCAAATTCAATCAGGCAGTTGGAATAATCAGCCAGGCACTGAAGCATATCATTCTGAAGAGTCTCATAGCTGTCCTGTGTTGACTGATACTCATCGTATTTGAGTACACCAATTCTATTGTTAGCTGCATCCTTGTCCAACTGTTCCTTGGCTGCAGCAACCATATCAATATAATTAAAATATGATTTCTTCAGCGATACATAGGTATTAAACTGATCTTCAACCTGGGTCTTAACATCATTCTCTGTCTGGTTCTTCTCAATTCTCTTATCAACATAGTCAAGAGTAAGATCCATCATGGCATATGGGTCGTCGTCAATATATCTGATACCGTCGACCTCGCCCTTGAACCATTCCTTAGGAATTTTGATTTTGATGAACAAAAGCTTAATAACGTAGTTACCCTGATACGGCTCATCAATCTGCTGAAGGAATTTGTCATAATCAGCCTTGAAGGTTTTCTGCTTAATCTTTCCACCAGCTAGAGCAGTACTTATATAGGAAGCAATTGTGTTATACTTGCCACCAAATTCATTCTTTAAGATGCTGGCATATGTATTTACAGCAGTCTTAGCTTCAGTCTCATTGACACAGGCCGTGTAATATGTCTGGTCATTGTCCAGTGTATACTGCTGAAGGTCACCAAGAACATCTCTTGGAATCTCACTCTTAATGTAAGGATTCTCGAAATCATACTGGGTACTGACATCCACATCAATGGCCGCAGATAGCTTCTTCTTGGCATTCTCTAATGTAGTCGTATCATTAGAGATTGTAGTCTTAAGCTCTTTAAGCTTAGACTCCATTGTATCTATATCAGCCTGCTTGGCTTCACCGATTAAGAGTCTTGCCTTGTTCTTCTTAATTGCACTCTCATAAGAGGCTACTCGCTTCTCATTGAACTCAATCTTATCCTGCATGGATACAATTGTAACGAAGAGTTCTGTTACCTTCTTATATTCCTCAAGCTTCTGGTCATTATACTGATGCTTGTATATATCTATCTGAGTCTGGACCTGAATTGGCTTAATAGTCTCTTCATATTTAGTAGATCCACTGGCCTGTGTAGGGAACTTGAAGCTAAGCAACGGTGAGTATCTGAAGGTAGACCTGTTCTTCTGCTTAAGTGCTATGGACTTAACAGCCGACTTAAGCTTAGCCTCCTGAGTCGCCTCCTTGGCTTCAATCTTGTCCATCTCATCAGAGTTAGCCAGCGCAAGAGCCTTAGCCTGAGCCAATGTCAGGGTCTGATTAGCAGCCTGAACCTCCATAGGCTTAATCTGCATAAGAGAAGCAGTAATTGCTACAGCCAGGGCTGTGCTCAATATTCTGTTAGCGATTCTCTTACCATTTCTCATTAATCACCAATAATTACTTACTTGTAATATAGTAGAAACCAAAGTTATCATCTGATCTACCCTTGAATACGAATGTGTATTCAACTCCACCATATAAATAACTCTCAATATATACTTCCTTGTATCCGTCGAAGGAATCTACCGAATAGTCATCATCATATACTCGTGTAGTAACCAGACCTGGATCATCGAAGTAGGTATCTCCTGTAGTCTTCCTGATCTCGGATATTGCCAATGCCTCTGACTGAGTCATATTAGACTCACCCGCATACAATGGCACTCCGAAGAAACTTCTTAAGTCATCTACAGTCTTTAATTCTGTTCTTCCTGTCTTGAAGCTATCCTGAAGTACATATACAGCCTTAACCTTAACTGCATCATCCAGGGCATCCTCATTAGTTACACCCTGATATATGGCATCAATCTCTTCCATATGCAGGTTGAAGAAGTCTTCACCCTCGAACAGTGTCCTCGTTCCGGTATAAGATGTAGCCACTTCCTCGGTTGTCTTACCAATAAGGGTGGCATAAACAATGTTATCTGCAGCGAAGGAACCCGTGAATATCTGGCTTCCGCTGACATTGTAGAGAACTCCTTCTCCATCCATCATGCCCTTCTTGAAGTCTCCTGAATACCAGATATTGCCACTGTCTCTGTACAAGGTGCCAGTGCCTTCGAACTCATTATCAACGAATTCTCCCGTGTAATTAACTATCCCAGTTGGATAATATAGGATACCGTTTCCGTTGTACTCGTTGTAGTCGAATTCTCCTTCATAGAGGAGATTCTCATCGTGGTTATATAGCTTGCCTTTACCGGTAACCTTGCCCTTGGATACATTACCTTCGTATGCAAGATAACCTCCTTTACCTTTTATACGAACGTCACCCTTGGCAAAGCGCAATAAAACCGAAGAATATTTATAACTTTTTATTGAATCATCATCATTTCCGAAGAAATTAGTCTTGTTATTGTATAAAAACGAGACACTGACAATGCCAACAACGATAACTATAAGGTAAGCAAGCCGTTTACTTACAAGCCAGTTAAATACCCTGTAATAATCATTCTTGTCCTTTGGCTTAACATTAAACAGATTAGAGAAGAATAGCTTGATCTTCCCCCATACCTTATTCTTAAGGTATGTTCTGGAAGTAATAGTCCTAAACCTGTTTAAAAAGCGGCTGAACTGATATTTAATTGACGATAGAAAGGTATTAAATAAATCGCCCACAGGCTATCTCCTATTCACTCAATTCGTATTTCTCTGTTTTCAGGCTGCCATCGAGATGTTTCTCACATGTGAACAGATACCATCTTGCCACGGAATCACAATGGTCAATTTTAATTACCTTAGCAAAATTATTACGAGCCAGGTAATAGTTATTCTCATAGAAGAGCTCAAGTCCTTCCTCGAAGAGCTCCTTAGTCTCTTCGCGCATATGTCTGAATTCATCAGAACAAGCATCAAGAACTTCATATAATTCAATCTTAGTATTGTCACCAATATCCCAGTAACCAATGTATCGATTACTTGGCTTCTCAAGCTCTCTCTCAAGAACTGTACCTGTTACAACCATTGAGATTCTAAGTTCATTAAGAAGTAAAAGCTTATTCCTGATTCTCATCATTTCGCCTGATAAGAGATACTGAGATGCTTCATCACCAGCAATTGCTACTCCATATAGGAAGTTAGTGTAGTGCATGAATATACATGCTCCATATCCGACTCCGTCATAGGCCTTGCTCATCTCTACACCAACCTCACAGGCCTTAATTACGTTATCTGGCATTACAAGATCCATCTCAGACAGATCGCTTGCAGCTGATATCTTATATGCAATATTCTCTTCCTGGTACTTTGATAATAGCTCCAGCACTTCCTTAGCCTTTGAATTGGTCGTAAGCTTTTCTAAGGAGTTATTCATCTTGGCAAGTCCAAGAAGCATTTTGTTGGTATTAGTATCAATTAGCATTATGGTTCCCTTTTTCTGAACCATATCGCCATTACCAACCTCAGTAATAGAGGTCTTATCGAGAAGTCTCTCAACAGACTTAGGTGCGAACTTATAGTAAGCTTCGAATGTACGATACTTGATGTAGTTAAGATTCTTGATGCTTCTGTCTATATCAAGAAGTCCTGACCACATATCAGACATATCTTCTCCAAGAGTATCTGGCTTCTTAATTCCGACACCACCCTGAGATACATCCATCATAGTGTTACCTAAGAGTCTTAAGTCCTTAGCCTGACGTCTAAGAATAGTAACACCTACTATACTTGCCAGAATGAAGAGTAAAACTATGACAATATATACAACTAACATCTCTGATATAGCCAGGTCATCAGAACCATTCTGATCAATTACAGCCATAAGCATTGATGTTGGATTAGTCTCGCCCTTCTGACCTACACATATAAGCGAATACTCCTTACCATCTATTGATACCTGGGAATTACTTCTAAGTCCAAGGGAATATACTTTCTTGGCAAGATCAACCGCCTCATTACCGTATAAGGTCTCAAGGCTGCAGTTGTTAAGTCCCTTCGCAGCTGCCACAACATGGAATTCACCATTATCCAACCTGGCTATGCTTATCAGATTGACAAATACGCTACCATTACCGTAGTTCTGAACTACGTGCCTTAGTCTGCTTGTGATATTTACGAACTCCTCTGTTCTGTAGTAGTTCTCAGTATTCTCATATTCCTGCTCAAGTTCATCCAGGTCGGCTCGTACATCATCGACTGTGAAGGATACGAACTTAAGCATCTCATCCCAATTCGTTGTGTTATTCCATTGATTAAGTTTGTATGCAGCATATCCAAATAACAGGACAAGCATTACCTCCCAGATCACAATTAGATATGCCACCCTGTTCCTCTGCTTAACAAAGAATGTAAGTGCTAGTATGAATAAGACACCTGCAAGCGCAAAAAAGATACGGTATTTTACTTTATCCTTATTAATGATAGCGATCTGCTTGGCTGTAAATATCTTATGCTCGAATCTCTGAGCAGCATAGACATCAAATACTTCATCATCTAATAAGCCATTTCCATTCTCCATTGTATTTAGCTGGCCATTATCATAACCGGCATACACGAAGAAGTATCCCTCAGATGGTTCTACTGATGCTGAATATCTTATAGTAGCTACGTTACGGATATTATTATCATCTCCGTCAGTAACCTCTACTAACGAATCTAAAGGAATAGCATATATTCTGGCCTGCATATCATCTTTTGATATTTCAGACATATAGAAATACTGTTCATCCTTGCTAATATGCTGTACTTCGCCACCATCATATGTTCTAAACCAGCCTGTATGCGCAATGGGTTCTAACGTAACGGTGTCTAACTGTACGATACTATATGCTCTGACAGGTACTGTATCAATGGTGGTACTGCCATATATAAGAACGAACAACTGGCCTTCTCTGATTGTCAGCTCATCACAGTATGTTCCTTTGGCATATCCATCAGCATCAAAAAGTGCCTTAACCTTATTATCAGGTCCAATGGCATATACAAATCCCGAATAGTCAACATTATCTGTAATATAATATGTATCTGTGATACTGTTATATGCCCTATCATTAACGCTGGTATATGTACTGTCATCACCAACATGCCATAATGATTTATATAAGTTAATTCCACAAAGTGTTATCCATATAAAACAGACAACAATCCATAAATATTTCTTCATACTAACCCTTCGTCAGATACCTTTATGCTGATGCATTGAGATGCTCTGTACCAATTACTTTGAATCCATTAAAAAATACTCTGAGCCAAGGCACATCACCCATAATAAGCTGAGTAATAAGTGCTGCTATTGCTGCAAACGCAAGTGCTATACATATCCACATAAGAATCACAAAAAGCACATCCTTATTCTTGATAAACCAGGAACGTAATCTTGCAACAATTCCACGTCTCTTGCCTGGCGAACCAGCAATGATGACGTCCTTATATAGCTGTGCAAAGCTTGTATAGCCCTGGCTTCTCGATCGCTTCTTTAGAAGCTGATATGTAATAGCCTTCTGAGTTGTCTTACCCTCAAGTAGCTTAATAAGGAGTCTCGCGCAGAGAACAACACAGTCCTTCTCATTTTTACCCGCATCAAACTCCTCGAAGTTCATCTCGTAAGATACGAATACGCTTCTATCCTTGGACATCTGCAGAAGATTCTGACTAAGTACCATATAGAGAAGCGGTGAAGGCAGTCTGCACTGAATGGCCGTAAGCACAACATTCCTGCACACATCCTCTGCCTGTTCCAGGGTAAGTGTATTGCCAAAATAGAAGTCAAGAAGTGGTCTCTTGGGCGAATAAGGGAACACCAGGACGTCCATTCCATATGCTGAAAAATGGTCTACAAGGTACTCCGACTCTTCAATTCCCTCCTCCATACTGGATACGAGAATCTGCTTGGAAAGCTCGTGGTCCTTGATAGCTACTACTGTGTATGTGGAATCACCGGCTCCAGTCTCGTCCACACAGATATATACATCCGTCTTCTCATTCTGGAATACTGTCTGTATGCAGTTGAGTATCATCCTGTCAGATTGAAATCTCATCTAATACCGATCCTTTTTCCTTCAACTGTTCCTCTACTTCTGGAACAATCTGCTTCTTAACTATTGCGTAAGCATATGCACATATTACTGGCATATCTGTACAGTAGATTCTAATCTCATATACACCTTCCTTATTAGGAGCTGTATATACACCATCAGTAGTAATCTCTCCACTGCCTTCCTCTGTAAGCTCGTACATAAGAGAGCAGCTCTCCATATTCTCGAATCTGACACCGAAGAAGTGGCTCTGTCTTACATCCAGTACAACTGTTGGAGTCTCTGGAATGATTGACTTGCCTGTGTAATCCATGTCGATTCCAAGCTCATTACCTGCTGGGAACTTAATAGCTACCCATCTGAAGGTAAGTACAAGATAATCTACATTCTCAAGAAGCTTGGCTGCTACAACGAAGCTTCCCTTATCATTAAGCACCTTAACTGCTGTATCAACTAATGGTGCCTCACTCTTATTCTGTCTGAAGAGATCCACATTGCCGTAGATTGTGCTCTTAGCGTTAGCTCCAAGTGATGGGTCTTCAGCTATTGCCTCGAAGCCAACCTGTACATATACATTACCCTTGCCGAGTCCATGTACAATCTCGCCTGAGAATCTAAGGTCGCCCTTTCTTGCATTCTCACCAAGTGGAATCTCGATAATTCCTGATGCAATCTCTGGTCCCTTATATGAACGGTTGCTTGTATCCTTAACTGCTAATGAAGCAGACTGTGTAGCTGCTGGCTTCTTAACATCGCCTTCCTTGTAGAAGTAGTCAAGATAGTCACCACGTAAGATACTCTGCGAAGGAGCTCCGATGTATTTCTTAACACTTCCCTCTTCAATCTTCTCTATAACGTAAGCACCAGCTGTTCTAATAAGAGTAATGTCTGCTAACTTGATGAATTCCTCGTATCCACCCATGCCGCGCATCTCAAGGCTTAATCTTCCAATCTCGCGGTTAACTAACTCTCTAGGCTTAATGTCTGAGAGAAGAACCTTGAGCTTAAAGCCTGCATCAATGCTTGTTGCAGCATCATTAACGAATGCCTGTGCTGTACCGCTCTTTAAAATAAGTGTTGTACTGTCTTCCTCTGACTTCTGTGTAGTCATCCAGTACTCACTTACAAGCTTCTCACCCTTATCAAGTGCCACCGACTCGATCTCAAGTGGAATCTCCTGTGTATCATTGGCTGTTAAGAATCCAGGAACCTGAATTGTTCCATGGACTGTTAATCTGTTAGGAGCATCTGTCAGCTTATTCACCTCAACAATCATCTTCACTGCACGTCCCTTACATACAGTGCTTGGAATTGAGATGTTAACCTGGAAGTCTTCATCCGCATACAGGGTACCTGTTGACAGGAATTCTGTCTCCATATCATAGCGGCGGTCAGCTGTAGCCTTATCAATTACGAAGAGCTGACAGTTCTCGCTGATTCTCGAATATTCGTACTCGTTGCCACTCTGGCCTCTGTTAACAGCGTATACTGAGTTAGCCATCTCCTCGCTATATTTAATGCAGAGACTAATCTCATCTGAGGTGGTCTGGTCAAATCCTTCAATTGCTGACAGCTTCTTAACTGCCGAAGAATCAAGAATAATCTCTCGGCCAAGACCATCAATTGCAGCACCGCTCTCTACAAGTACTGACAGATCGTCAAGACTGATAATGCCAAGACCACAGATAATACCTGAACCATACATCAGCTGGTTCATGAATCTGCTCTTGTTGTTGAAATAATCCTGCTCTGCCTGGAAGTCAGCAGAAGTCAGTAATTTGCCCGCGTAATAACGGTTTCTCTGGAAGGGATACATCTGACTATTATTCATATTCATACTCCTAATAAATAATTATTTTTTCAGGCTCTTTTCTTCGCCCATAAAAATGCACAATAATACTCGTAAATTATACACTAATTCTTGCAAAAAATCACGCTTTTTTTAGTGCTTTAACCTACTAAAAATGCCTAAAATCCACTATTTCTATGTATTTATATACGAAAACCATGGCTTAAAGGTATAAAAAAAAATAGTATAAATGTATTTTTACTACATTTATACTATTTTTGTACTATTTGCGTACTATTTTTTATACTTTTTCATTACAAAACCAAGCATGGTAATATCATCGAACTGATCTGCTCCCTTAGAGAATTCTTTCAGTTCTTCAAGAAGTCCACTTAAGATGTCTTCGCCACCATTCCTAACTGCCTCAACCATCCTCTTATTAGAGTAATGCTCTCCCTCAGGGTTGACGCAGTCTTCTACACCATCTGTATAGAGGAATATCTGGTCACCCTCCTTAAGCTCCATCTCATACTTAAGGAATTCGAAGCCCTCCATAAGTCCAAGTGGCACTCCAGAGTCTGCTGTAATCTTGCTTATGCTTCCATCAGGTCTTCTGATTAATGGCAGATCGTGACCTGCATTCACATAGTCCACATGTCCGTTTCTAATATCAATCAGGCATACAAAGGCAGTAATGAACTGCAGGTTCTCATTATTTCTAGACAGTATATCATTGGCAAGCTTTAGTCCCTTATCCACGCTCTCAGAGTTCATAATTGATTCGCGAAGTAACAGCCTTCCGTTAGTCATGAATAGAGCTGCCGGTATTCCCTTATCAGACACATCAGCAATTATTATTGCCACATGGTTGTCATCTATATAGAAATGGTCATAGAAGTCACCACCAAGAGCCTTGGCCGGCTTATTATAGCCCTCAGCCTTAATATATTCATCATCAAGAGCTGCTGCCGGCAACATTCCTCGCTGAACTGTAGCCGCAAGCTCCATCTCTGCCCTGCTCTTCTCCTCAGCTGCTGCCATGTCCTTAATCTCTTCCATGTGCTGCTTCAGTGCCGATGTCATTCCATTATAGGCATCTGTCAGCTCACCAATCTCATCCTTAGTAGTCGCTTCAAGTACCACATCAAGGTCACCAGATGAAATCTTCTTAACTCCATCAAGCAGGTTATGAATTGGCTTAACAAAGGACTTGGATAGCCTGAACACAATTATCACTGTGATAATAATAATGATTGCAACTAAGGCAACGATAACAAGGAGCATCAGACCCCTGACGAACTCCAGGCCATCTTCCATTTGCGCAGTCGTTTCATTTAAATTCTCCTTGACGCTGTCAGACTGTCTGGCAACATCTTCAGAGCTTATTAATGAGCACAGTATCCAGTCAGTGCTAATACATTGCTTATAGATAATACAATATTCCTGGTCTCCCAGGGTCACCCAGGCAGAACCATTACGGTTATCAACAATGTCACTCAGTGTCTGCTTCCATTTATCAGACATTAGAATATCATCGCCAAAAACATTCTCCGGAGTATAGCCATCCTTATCTATTACAACCAGTGTCTTACCATGGTCACCAATGGCACTATTCTTCATAGCCGATTCAAACATTTCAAATGGAATCTGGCTCACAACAACGCCAGCCACCTTGCCACTGTTATCTTCGTAGCATACTGCAACGCTACAGAATTTATTGCCCTTATCGTCGGTAAGAACCTTACTAACCATAGGCTCCCCATAGCCACTTGCTCCAAGGATATAATTACTGTCAGTCTTAGTATCTACATTAGTAGCCACCGGCTCTCCCGTAAGGGTAATCACTTTTCCAGAAGCTGTAATAATAAAGGTATTAATGCTGACATCGGCCCGACTGTCGAAATCGTCCCAGGCATTATCAGCGATGCTTAGCATTGCCTCCTCATCCATACCCTGGGCATAGTGCTCCTCCATATATTCGGCCTGAAGGAGAATTCTTCCTGATATATAGCTTAAATATCCCTCGATTACATTAATCTCCTTCTGGACAATAATATCACCGAAGCCCTCAAATATATCTGCTGACTCTTCGCTTATCACACCGTCAATCTCAGTAGCCGTCTCATCAATAATCCTGTTATTGAAGCTGCCCTGATAATGACTGACTCCCACGTATCCCAGAGTCAGAGCAGTGGTCATTACGGCAATAATAGACAATATGAATAATAACAGCTTGGTCTTAATCTTCATTAAGCTCTTCCCTTACATACGTACACTATCTAAGAGGTACAGCCTGGTATAGTCTGCACCGTCAAGCATTTTGACCGCTAAGTCCTTCACTTCGTTGCTAATCAAACTCATGCTAATAACAGCATCGTCAGCATATTTCTCTGTGACTCCCTTTATTCCATAAGACAGAAGCATTACAGCAATTCGTCTGTCCAGAGCAGGATCCACGTATAAGCCCTCAAGGACAATATTATTATCCTCAGCACTTACAATCATGAATGCCTTATGGCCATTCTCCTCATACTGGTAAGAGAGTCTGCTATTAAGCATACCCCTGACATCTCTGCTATCACCAATTCCATCTATTAGTCCTAACAGATCCTTTACTTCCTCAGGCAGAACATTTTTGAATTTAACGCCCTTAAGTTCTACCAGCTTTTCACGGGCAATTGCAGACTTCTTAAGCTCAGCCACAGAGAGTGTGACCATTTCCTCACTAATCTCTGGCATGGAATAGCCGAAGCGGCCAAGCAATATCTCTGCTGGCAAAAGTGACTGCGACTGGGCAAGTATTCTGCACACTGCTCCTTTGACACCATATTCATGAGCATAAGTGTGCAGGTATGTAAGAACCTCGCCTGCTATCCCCTGCCTTCTTGAATCCTCATCGGTCTCCAGCTCACAGAGATACATAATATCCTTATATATGCCATATGTAGCACGGCAGAGCACCTTACCATTTTCATCTCTTGCAGTAATGTAAGAGCAGCCATCAACATACCAGCTCTCTACACTATTTAATTTATCATTTCTACTTATCTTCCACATATCTAATTCTACTTATCTCCATCTTTATGAAGCTTTTTGTCTGCGCCAAGGTCTAAGATTTCAAACCCGTCCTCAAAGTCAGCCATTTCGTCTGCCAGGCTTCTTTTTTCTTCTACTGGTTTGGTAACCATCTCATCCTCATTATGTAACTTATTATCTTCGCCAGACTCTGACGTCTCAGTTTTTTTTGCAGAAGTCTGCTGATGAGCCTTCATCCATTCCTGGAAATCTCTATCTTTCTTTGCTTTTGCAGCCGCCTTTTCCTCAATATATTTAGCTGGTCTAAGCTCGCCTATAGATTTAAGCTTACATCCACTGTACTGGTTAAATGTGTGAAGGAAATCATTCCACTCCATATCAAAGGTGCCCATTGTATCCGTAGCATCGAACATGAACGCCAGGTTGCCGGAAGAATAATTTTTGCCCTTATCAGTATAACCTGTAGAATAAGCTCCATATGGGTCTCTTAGCCTGATATAGCGCATTCCATCCTTCTTATACACCTTCAATACGCCATAGGCATGATCTGTATGAATACCTCTCGTTTTCTTAAAATCAAGCGTTGTATCAGCAGCAACAGTTATAATTTCGTTCTGGCGCAGTCTGTCACTGAAATTCTCAAAAGCTCTTTCGGCAAGTGGTGAATATTTGCCACTCATTGGTTCGTATAGTCTCGGTGGCGCTACATCCTCTCCCTTTTCATTCTTCACCTTATCCTCGCTGTCTTTATAGACATCATATTCCTCCTTTTTTGAAATAATATCACATGGACTTCCACTATAATCCTTTCCCAGGAATCGACTAAGGAACTGAAAGGATGTACTCAGATTAAGGCTGTCATAACTAGCACTTGGCTGATTGCCCTCAATAGCTAGTAAGACCGCATAGGCCTTCTCAATCATCTGAACCCAGAGAGAGTCGGTTGCATAGTATTGTGCATTTATTAATTTTACTTCCGGGATCTCCTTCTTTACAGTAATATACCTGGGCTTATATTCATCATTAGGATTATAGAACCTTACTGTAACTGTATCCCCGTTATCCTTCATTGACTGCTTAATCAGTTCCGGAGAAGAATATGCTATTGACGCTAATGAAGACATCATATAGCAGTCGGTCGCCATTCTCTGCTTGATATCGTTGACACTTGGCTCATGAGGAAATAGAACCTGGTCCTTTACGGAGACATATTTCTTAATGCTGAAAAAACCCATAGGAGGATTAACTGCGTATTCAATATCTTCTAGGCTGGCATCATTTGGAATCACAAGTGAGCCTTTGATTCTTGACTCTATAGATGCCTTTAGGTTTGTAATATTTTCTACAAGCTCTTTTTCAGTTGCATCATCTCCGTAATCTCCGTGCTTATCCAGATAGTCGTTGAAGGCCTTTAATACCTTTGAGACTGCCTGCTGCTGATCCTCATAGGTGTTGGCTGTAATATATTTATCCACTACGGCTATAGTCTTCAAAAAGTCCGGAGTAGCATTTGGCAGATCATAGTACTCCTTGCAATTGTTAGCCAGCGCCTTCATATTGTTAATATGCTGCCTGTCGCTTATATTGTCGAATATTCCCTCTTCATTACCATCTAAGAGGCCCTTTCTGCTCTTAGCCTTCTCCACATTATCAATGTATTTTTTTTCAGACTCCTTCTTCTTGCCAGTTCCCTTACGGCGAAGGAAGGGAATCTTCATATAGTCAGTTCCACCATGGGTCTCATCATAGCCATCTGCGAAGATATTTCTATTTTTTAGTTTATAGGCAGCAAGGCTCTGCTTCCTGTCATAACTTTTAGCCGTTTCAGTGATCTGTTCACTAGACATCTCATCAAAGCTACTGAGCTCATCAAAATAATTATACTGCTGAACCGCCTGAACTTCTCTTTCCTTATTCTCTAACACAATAATTCCTCCCCGCTACCAACTAAGTCGTTTAACATATTTCTGAGCATAGAACTCCTCCATTGCTTCACCATATGTCGCTTCAATGGCTTCAGCTCTATAGTCCTTCTTGCATATTACATAGAGATTCTCAATCTCAGGGAAATTAGCCTCCGGCTTCTCATTGTTCTTAACAAGATAGGCCATCATAAATGGTAAGAGCTGATCCTTCTGCTTAATCTTGTCCGAAGTATAGTATCCCTCAGTAATCAGTGTCTTACTGTCAAGTATCTTCATACAGAGCGCAGCCTCAATGTTGTCATGAAGCAGGCCAAAGGCACACATCCTCGGATCGTACTCTTCCTTGTTTAAGAATATCTCAGTCTCATCCTTTTTTTCCATGAAGGACAGAAGACGTCTGTCTGAGTAGTTGTCAATGCTTGTAATCTTCACACCGACCTTGTCCATATTCTTGTACAGAAGATCAGACTTATCACCACGGAAATGCCCCCTCTTGAATCTCATAGCCTTCCTGTTCAGATACATTGGAGCAAGTCCAAAGGCTTTAAGCAGGTTGTATCTGGCCTCCCCAAGTTCTGTAGCAACAACACATTCACAGTCTATTTCCTTAATTCCTATCTCTGCGAAGCTGTTCTCACAGTAAGCATAGAGTTCCGCCGCAAGGCCTCTGTTCCTATAATCCCTGTGTACATATATATACTTGAAGTCGACTGTGAACCTCTTAATATAACTATCTGTAAAAGTGGCAGCGCCTACAATCTCTTCGTCCTCAAAGGCACCAAACACATAGAGATTCTCAATATCATCCCTAAGTTCAGTTGGTATCCATCCTCTGGTAATCAGATTCCTTACCTCGTTAAATTCTAATATTCTTATATCCATTGCTTAACCCTTTACAAGTGCCTTAACTTCGTCTATGGTCATATCTCCCTCTGCAACCTTAATGAAGAGATTGCAGTAGGCTGTTGCTGTAAGAATTGCCTGGGAAGCATTGAGGCATGCTATGGCCTTAAGTGTCTCCATATCTCCATCAAGTGGAAGCATTACAGATGTCTTAATGACGTAATTGCTGCCATCCACATCACCAGCGAAGGCTCCACTCTCAAGGTAGAAGTTAATTACTGAAGCCACCCCATCGAAGTTAGCTCTCGTTCTTGCTTCTATCTCTTCCTCAAAGGTTACTACTGACTGCAGTATCGCATACTCCTCTGCCCCCTCTACGGCTGGCATGAAGAAGAACTCGCCCATTCCCGGATTACCATTATTAGTCATCTCATCGATTAGGGCGTTTACCATACGGATAGGGCTCCCTTCCTCTCCAGCTTCAGAGTACTTAGCTGCAACTTCGTCCTCTATCAGCATGTCCTTAATGCTACGAAGTATTTCTTTCTTAATGTCATCATATTTTTTATTCATTGTATTCTCTCTCCATTATTTGCCTTATTAAGACGTAAGCTTAGAATGAATCATCTCAACCGTAGGATATCCCTTGTGGAGGTCAATCTTAATACCCATTGATTTAGCCAGATTATCGTAAGTAATTGCATCCTTCATTCTACTGCCGAATATTCTATCATGAATCCTAATCGCATGTCCCATCATAATATGGGAGAAGAATGCCTTCTCATTTGAGAAGCCCTGACTCTGTATTCTGTCTCTTCTGACTCTCTCTCTGTATTCATAGGCCTGCTTACTGTCGTGAGCAACATTATGTCGTCTTACCCAGGCATTAATCGAATCATTTATCTCCAGGTAGTCATCAATGACTTCCCTCATGGCCATCTTCTTATCCATTATGCTGGTAGCCATGCCATATATTCCGGCACCTACTGCCGACAGTCCAAGAAGTGCGGCAATGACGGGTCCTCCGGCAAGAGCAATTATTCCTGCCCCTAGTGAAAGGCCAGCAATAACCAGCTTATTAGCTGCCGAACTGTCTCTCCTATCAATCTTCTTTTCAGACAACAGGGCTATGTTCTTATCAAAACGTTTTTTGTCGTGAAGTAGTTCTTCAGCTCTCTCTTCTCCTTCGTCGGCGTAAAATTTCGTTAATCTGGTAGTTTCTTTTTTTAGGCCCTGCTTTGCAGTCTCCAGCTTTTTCTCCCTGACGAAATGATTGTCAATAAGCTGATAGCTTCCGATTCCGGCATTAATGGTTCCTATGGTAAGAGATAAACAACCACCGACTATTCCCTCTGCAGAGGCACAACCCGCTTCGAAGCCCTTGCAGACAGTATTAAGGCTGTTTCCGACTCCAAAAGATGAGTTGAGTAAGTCTATACCCCCCACCACTCTGTCAGCGGCAGTCATAGTCATAAAGCCTTTGATATAGTCGATTCCAGACAGTACGAAGAGAATTCCCGAGAGGGAAGTGCCAATAACATTAAACGTATTAAGAACCGGCTTAATCGCCTTGGCTGCATCGGCAATGGCGTTTAATTTATCGCTTCCTCCTGCCTCCTTAATTGAAGCTATAACCTCCGCTGGAAGATTCCACTTTTTATTCATTGCAGCCGCTGGATCTTTGGCAACCGTTCCAATTGCAGAACCCATGGAGCCAATAATATTAAATGGCTGCCTTGCAACATTATTAGCAAGATTTATCATCCCAGGTGTAGCCTTAAGTAAGCGTTTGCCAGCTTCTTTAGCCTTCTTCGCCTTGGCCTTCTCATCCTTAACAGGAGCCTCATAAGCTTCAGCATCAATATCGCCTGCCTGCAAGTTGTCAGGAAGACTGTTATCAAGTTCAATCACCTTGACAAAATCATGTAAGATAATCTTTCTATAGTTTTCTATCTTTATCGAGTTCTCTGGCGTTTTGTTGCGAGCCAGTATTTGAATCTCACTGGAATATTTTAGACATTCAGTGAAGTATAAGGCACGTTCTCTTATAATAGCTGCCGGCTCATTTTTCTCAAGTGCTTCCTGATACTTATCCTCATTCTCATATTGTGTATTATTACTAAGAATAGCCTGGGTATCCCCAATAAGACCCAGTGCGCTCTTAGACTTTTCGCAGAGGCTAATAGCCTGCATTATTTTCTTAGTGTACAGATTCTTTCCAAAGAATGACAAGAATCGGTTAGGCGTTAGCTTCTCAAGAATTTTTGACGGACTAGGTATATAGGAACTTGTAATAGATAATACATCAGACATATCCATTCCGCCTGTAAGATCTCTTTCAATTAATCCATATATGAAGAGACGTTCCATAGGAGGGCGATTAACCAGATGATATATTAGTGACAGGTTCTCGGCATTATCCCCTTCATTGAACTTTCTGATTAACAAGGCATCAGTTGCAGCAAGTCCCTGGGTTACATAGTCATCCTCATCGGCTCTTTCATATACTCCCTGCTCTTTTGCATCCACCTGGAACTGGGCTGCAAAGTTAGCCAGCATTTTCTCATATCTTTCAAGCACCCGCATATCAGCTTCATTCTTTTCTTCTGACACACCGGCATACTGTTCGAAGATTTCCTTATAAGCTCTGAACTTAATATGTTGTCTATTTTTCCATTCCTCTTCGGAGACAGGCTCACTATCACTATATTGGGTGTCAAGTTCTCTCTGAAGGGCAATATAGGATTCAGCCAGCTGTTTTTTCAGGTTGTCCTTTCGAATGTCCTCAATTGCCAGGTCAGCCTCCTCAGGATGCATAGCCTTCATTCCCGTCTGGTCAATGGCTATAAGCGCATTTTTCTCATCAGTCTTCTGCTGCATTATATCCTTTTTCAATTGGTCGAGTCTGTTCCTATGCACCATGGCCTGATCAGCATAATTATTTCTGCGGGCCCTGACCATCTCCTTGTCCACAATAACCGGATCACCTGGTTGTACATAATTCTCACGATATTGGAACCTGTATCCTTCAAGTAATGGCCTATTTAATTCTTCTTGTCTATTAATTTCACCGTGATGCACTTCTACTACTCCTTAATCGTGTCCTCTTTCAGGCTGTCAATCATCTTAAGATAGTTTTCCACCAGTTCTTTGTCGACAGGAGAAAGGGATTCCACTTTACCGTTAGTAACAAAGCCAAGAATTTGAATGGCCTTATACCATAGAGATCTCTGAGTATCATGTCTCGAATTCTTCCCAGCCTGTTCGTCTATCTGATGGTCGCTTAGTTTCATATTTCTAGCGTCCATTCTAAGTCTAATAGCTTCGTCATCCTTGAACTGAGTTGACTTCCTGATAACAAGGTTACCAATAACTCTATTATATAGGAATACCATGAAATTATCCTTGGCTTTCTTATCCAGTTCTTTGTTATTTAATACCCTGCCTGTAAGTTCACGCAGCTTAGGATTGTCAGCAATTACTTTTTCAATCTTAGAGAAGAATTCAGCAGAATCCTTAGTATCCAACAGCTCAATTATTGACTTCTCACTAATTGTTTTTTTCAGAAGCTCTGCCAGAATCATTTCCTCTACTGTCCCGTTTGCATCCTTTAGCCCCCTGTAACCATTAATTACGGTGTCAACAAGCTCTTTATTTTCCAGAGTAAGCGAATCACTATCCATTGCAGCCAGCTTATAATATCTGTTCCTCAGTTCTGTTTTGTTCTCTCTATGTGTTAGCTTTTCGTTAAATTGTTTTGATTCTGCCTGCCTGTTATATGACTTTTGAATACTTCTATCATAATTCATCTTTGCAGTCATAATATCAAGCTTACTAACTCCTACAATGCCTACGCTCTCCTCCTGTGTCAGGTAATTGCCAGTCGCAAGATTGTAGCCATTCTTTTTGAATACTGCATCAATGTATTGGTATATATACTGGGCCCTTGGGAGAAGTCCACGTACCAATTCATCATAAGCACCAGTATCCATATTATCGAAGTAGACCTTATTAGCCGGATCCTTAATGATTTTATCCAGAACAGCGCACCTCTCGGCTACTACCGCATAAGTCATTGGATAGTCTGAAATCTCTTCTTCAGTAAATAACCTTGAAGTCATTAAGAATTTTTCTCTCTTGAAGTCTTTAAGGATATTTTCAACAAGCAGGTATCTGTCCACATTCTCCGAATCAATGTAGGAATTAATGAATTTAGTATCCCATTCCTTGTCATGAGCATCTCTCTTACCTACCTTAACTAATCCCTCTCCATCAACTTCATGTCCCTTAACATAAGCAAGCAGTATTGCGGGGTCGATGCCCTTTGCCTTAGCTCTCTCAACCACTTCCGGTGTGATGGCATTAGCTCTTCTTTCCTTAAGTCCGTCTATTGCCTTCTTGGCTCTGTATCCATTTGCGGTAATGCTATCATTGCCCGCATCATGTCTAGCTAAGAACAGGCCAACTTCAACCTTCTTATCACCAATGGTATTAGCCTCGATACATCTGGCCTTGTCTATGCGCATCTCCCTGATTTTTCCAATAGAGAGATTTTTTTCCATTGTTCCTATATCCGCCTGATTTTCTTTGGTGAAATGGTCACGATACCCGCCTCTTCGGAAAGATACGCCAAGTGAACTGCACACTTTTTCCCTGAAAATGTTTATTGCTAAGGCAGTTTTTTCCTGTATATCTAATAATGTCCTTTTGCTCTCTGGGAGATTATCGAAATACTCCCTATTATCGTTCATGATTTGACTTAGATACAGGAACTTTGTACACATTTCTTCAAGTTCAGCTCCATGTGCTATCACATAGGATCTGTTAGCCATCTTCTCATCCATCTTCACGGCAAGGAGTTCCTCTACAAGCCCATCTAATACTCTTTCTTTTTCTTCTTTGCTACCTCTGAAGTAATCATGTAGCCTTTGATTATCTTCACGCTGAGTAATGGCATCTGCCTCTGAATCTGGAGCGCCATTTTTCTTGACCTTATAGCCCTTGCAAAGAACATATGCCACTGGGAAATCATCAGGCTCAAGCCTTTCGTCGAACTCAAAGTTGAAAGCATTTACTGAATTAGTCTTCAAAGTGCGTGCATTTCTACAATCTGTTGCCAGGTTTATTCCGTCTATAGTGTAGAGATTATTCTTCTTTTTCATTTCCGCAAGCTCTTTGTTTCTTGCTCTTTTCTCTTTTCTGGACAGTTTTCTATATTCATATGTCTCCTGGACTGCACCCTCAGCAGAACCAGTAACCAGGGTCTCCTGTATGGACATTCCTGCATCCTCTAAGACAGCTCGGTTGAATTCTTCTGCATACTTGGGCTGGCGCAGTGTACTATTAGCATGTATGTCTAAAGTATGTATACTGTCCAGGTTATTCTTCTCAAGCAATGTATCAGCTTCTTCTTTCTTAAGACGCATCTCTTTATCTGTTAGATTTTTTTCCTTTATCACTTCTTCTAAATATCCCATATTAGTCTCCTTATAATCTTATCTGCCTTTAGAATAATAGTCCGCTCTTTGTCTTGCTTCTTGCAATGTTCTTAGCCGCCGGAATCATCTCAACAAAGCCACGAACCACGTCATTTACTGGTTCAACTAACAGGGTAAGATTGGCGCCATACTTATTAAGGCACTCTGTGAATGCTCTCTTCATAAGGTTAGATGGCACAGTCATATCACCATCGTTCTGAATGCCCGATACTAGCAGCGTATCCTCAGCAACCTTCTCAAATACTATGAAGCCCTTAAGCTCATCATCCTTCTTGTAGAGAATACTTACGTCCTTATCCACTCCGTCTGCTTCTAATCCCTTCTCAGGAATATATGCATCTGTTGCGACAGCATACTTCTGAAGTCTTCCATATTCGTGCTCATCAAGTGAAGCGAAATCCACGCCGAAGCTGTCGTCCTTCTTAAATACTGAGTTATCCACAATATCTCCAAGCTTAATTGAATACATATCGCTGATTGTGCCCCTTGTCTCCTCGAAGCCCTGAGCCGCTAAGAATGCCTCAAGTTCTTCACTGTCAGAAGAATTAAGAAGATAGTCAATGGAATAATTAACTACATAGTCCCTTGTCAGATCCATAAGTGTATTAACAAGAAGGCTTCCACCTCCCTGTCTTCTGTAATCTGGTGCAACATATAAGGATAATATCTGGATATCCATATCGGTAAAAGTGGCCGCAATTGCGCCTACAGCAATACTTCCTTCTACTAAGCCAAACATAATGATGGCATCACCTGACTTGTATGACTCATTAACGCTTGCTACGAAGAAGGGCTCAAAATACTTGTGATTAGCAGTTGTAATTCTAGTTATGTTCATAGTTCCTCCAATAACATTTATGAAATTTGTTTATTTACTAATATATACGTACTATATCTGTAATATGGCTAATAAAAAGCCATATAAATATGGTATTACTACAAAAGTCAAATTACAAGCAAAACATACCAATTTCGCAATATTTAGCGGATATTAACAAAGGGCAGGTACAATATATTCACCTGCCCTTAATTTTTAATTCTATATAAAATTCTACGCTCCAGGTTAGCAGCTAAAGTCTATATGCTGTCCAACCATCTTCTCAGCATCAGTCATAACCGAATTCATTCTGGCATTCTGATTATAATCATCAATCTTTTTTGTCAGTTCTTCTATGCTGGAAGCCATGATAATATCTACATCTTCTTCGCCCAGAACCTCTTCCCTGTTAGCCTCTATTCTCTCCTCAGCAGCTTCTTTGGCTTCCTTCTTCTTCTCAGCCTTTCTAGCTTCTACATTCTCCTCATGCTTCTTCTCGATTCGCTCCTTCTGAGCCTCGCTGGACTTCCTAAGAACAGCGAAGAAGCTTGTAGTACCATCATCTTCCACCTGAAGGCCGTAGCCCACGATGTTAGAAGCAGCGGAGCTGTCCATCTGACTCTTAAGCTGACTTAATCCTGATGCCGAATTAGCAATCAGAGCTTCATACTTATTACGGAAGCTTTCATCTGTAGCCATTCTCTCAATTTTCTCTTCGTCAATAAGCACTACCATCTTATATGGATTAGCGAAGGAGCTTGCCATAGCCTTGGCATTTTCCTTCTGATCACTGCTAACCAGAATAAAGTCAAGATTGCCAAACTTCTTCTTGAGGTCAGCATAATATTCTGCTGCCTTATCGCTTAGCTTAGGCTCTCCAACAGTTCTTCCATAGTCTGAACTCTTTCTTATATTCTGCACGTTCTCTGCATCATTTGTTACCTTATTTACCAATGCGTTAACTGTATCTGTAATTCCACTTGTCATAATAGTTCCCTCCCATTCTTCTTGCTCTTTATACTGTTATATCAATCACAGGAAATTGTTGAAAAACCGTCTTCAGATAATCTGCATCTGCCTTGACAATCTCCTTCATCTCCTTGTTGCGGTGCTTAATCTTCATCATCTTAAGGTCTGCAGGGTCCATATCGCCCTTAATTGCCCTAAGATCGTCTGACATCTCTCCGAAGCCCATATCCTCAAGAAGCTCATTCATAGAGTCCGCCATTTCAGACATCAGATCTTCAAGGCCACTCATAATTTCTTCCAATGTATCGCCGCCAAGGTCTTCCATGTCAGACAGTATCGACTCAAGATTCTCTAGCAATTCGGATATGTCAATACCTTCCAAGTCTATCATCTCGTCATAAGTAATATCTTCCTGATACTCATCCTCGAATTCATCTAAGGCCTCCAGGTCTTCCATATCCTCAGTTGCATCTTCTTTTTTCTTAAGTTCCTCTTCTACCACTCTGTCCGCGCAGGGGCCTCCAGTGGCCTTAGCCATCTCTTCTTCCTCAAGATGCTTGACCTTCTTCTTGGCCACTCTCTCCATAGCCTTGGCATGTGTAATCGCTGCTTCTAACTCTTCAGTATCAGCATCACTGTTCATCTTCGCTCGCTTAAGGCGAAGTATCTCACGCTTGGCCTGGCCCACAACCTGTCTGGCTGCTGCCGAAGTCTTGCTACGCAGAATCTTCGACGATATATTCTTGAACTGATATTTCAGTTTCTTCAGACTGTTTGATGTAGACTGTGTCTTCTGTCTGCCAGTTCTGATTACCTGACTGTACTGCTGAATACTATCTATGTGGGATGAGCTGGTCCGTTGATTCGCCGTGGTGTAGTCATTGTTCTTCATCTCACGGAAAATCTTCTTAACCTCAGCTGCATCCTTCTTCACATTATCCGCAGTCTTAGTCGGAATCGCCGCACTTTTACCAGAATACAGAGGATTGGTCTTGTAAACATTCTGAATGCATAAATTAATAGCGTTCGCCCTCATAATCAAACCTCATGCATAGTATCAATTGTAAAACGGATTAGGGATTAGTGTCTGAACAGACAAATGAATAAAAAGGTACAGGTAATAAACCTGTACCAATAGTTCTCCATCCTTGAGAAATTAAGCCGAAATCCGTTTCGCACTATTGATATTAATATATTACATATACTATATCGGAAGGTATAGCAGGATACTTTAGCATTATTTTCTTCTATCCTTGCCATTTGCGACATAGTACTCGCGCTTGTTCTGGTACATCTTCACATCAGCTAACTTCTCCAGTTCGAAGAAATCAAGCACCTTGTTCTGATTCCAGAGTGCAAAACCGCATGCTATTGAGACCTTCTTATGCCCCTCGTATATGAAGTCCTTAGCAATGCTCATAAAATGTTCTTCAATAGACTGTGCCATATTGTCGTTGCAGAAAAGAATTGCCATGAATTCGTCACCACCTGTTCGGTATAC
>DCIU01000047.1:6301-6694 GCA_002317245.1 Lachnospiraceae bacterium UBA1718 | reverse complement strand
TTGCTTACTGCTTCCGAGTCCTTGTACTGCTCCACCGCATCATAATATGCATGTCTGTTACGTACGCCTGTAAGTGCATCAGTGTTAATGAGCAGATTAAGTTCTCGTCTCTGCTCCTCCAGCTTCATTTGCTGCTTATCATAGGTCGACAGATATACGCCCATGCAGGCACATATCATAAGCGAAACAATAATGTATGACTGAAGTGAGTCCGTAAATACAGCAGACTCATCCCCCAGCTCCATAACAAGCTCAGGATGATAATAGCCAACAAGCATACATGCAGCGTTAATCACAACTGTTAATGTCGGAAGAAATATTCTGGCAGCTCCATTCTTAGCCATCAGTACGCCAAATACAACTGCAAAGGTGAACCATAAGGGCATTCCCGAT
>DCIU01000047.1:0-6113 GCA_002317245.1 Lachnospiraceae bacterium UBA1718 | reverse complement strand
TATAGCTGCTGCAAGAACAGCATACTGAAGCAGGAATAGCATTCTTATTCTAATGTCTATTTCTGAATCTCTAAGATATTCTACTGCCTTATTAAATACGCCCTTTATCTTCATGAAATAATATCCTCAAGTCAACATTCAACGCTACTATTATTTCACAAATCTGCTTATAATACAATGAAAAATCATATGAAAAAATAGGACATTTTTCCTATTTATGAATCAGCATCTTTGTCGTATTCAAGAATGTCTCCAGGCTGACAGTCAAGAGCCTGACAAATGGCTTCAAGTGTCGAAAATCTGATGGCACTAATCTTGCCAGTCTTCATCTTGGATAAATTGACATTTGTGACTCCAACCTTCTCCGAGAGCTCATTAAGGCTTATCTTCCTATCAGCCATTACTCTGTCCAGTCTAAGTATTATCTTACCCATAAGCTCCTCCTATAATGTCTCATCTGATTCCTGCTGGAGCATTGCACCATACTTGAATACGATTGTCAGTGCCATAATAATCAGTACTGTAAATATTATATTCATATCAAGATTGAAGCTTACCTCGAGCTGCTTACCAAAAACGCTATCAAGTACAGATTCTGGTACTGAAGAGAATATTGCCCAAGGAAGAAGTGAATATGCGAAATATCTCATTCTCTTAATAACTTCCTCAGCGAATGGTGTCTCACAGTGTTCAAATGCCTTACAGAGTCTGAAGGCGAATACTATAGATATTAACGTCAGCACAAGTGCAATAATTACATATATAAGGGCTTCAGCAATCTTGTGAAGTGATACTGTTCCAAGGCCGGCATTAGTACGTGCAACCACGGTATCTCCTACTCTCTCAGCGCTATCGAACTGCAGGCTTACTGCTCCCAGGTTAAGTCCTCCCTTAACTGTTCCATCATTAAAAGCATCAACTACCTGATCAAACTCAGCATCTGGTATCTCTGTCCCCATAGCCCCAGGGTTAAGAGTAAGTTCGGCCTGAGTTCCCATAGAGAGGCTAATTACATTATCGGGGATACAGTTAAGCAAAATTGCTGCTGCCACAGTAGACACTATTGATATACTTACCAATACTATCATTACAATTGTAATAATTCTTCCAACCTTGCCATATTTGTTAATCTTGTTAATTGCATTATTCTTGTTCATTTCTTATCTCCTTATTTGTTGAACCTCATAAATAAAAAACACTATAGTGAATTTAACGTTTATCGATAAATACACTATAGTGCTTAATTTTACATATGTCAACAACTTTTTATCGTTTTTCGATAATTATTTTATCTTGTACCATAAATTAAAGGTGCGAAGCCAAATATACTTTAGCACTTTAGCACTTTAGCATGCACTCTTATTCACACACTCCTACAAATTCGTATCCTGCATCCTCAACTGCAGCCTTGATAAGTTCCTCGGATATTTCTTTTGAACATGTAATTGTTACAGTGTTCTCCTCATGAGATGCTACTGCACTTTCAATACCCTCAATTGCTTCAAGAGCCTTTTTTACATGGGCTTCACAATGTCCGCACATCATTCCGTTTACATTAATCTTCATTTTTTCGTTTTCCTTTCCTTTTTCACTATTAGTACTATTATTCTTTTCCTGCTTTATTACAATTCCCTTAACTGAATTCTTAATTTTCTTATCCCTTGAGCTGTCATGGGGTCTGATGAAATTAAGTCTTAACGCATTTGATACGACACAAAAGCTTGATAATCCCATTGCTGCGGCCCCAAACATTGGATTGAGACTCCATCCGAAGGCTGCAACATAACAGCCGGCTGCAAGGGGAATACCCAGACAGTTATAGAAAAATGCCCAGAAGAGATTCTCATGAATATTCTTAAGAGTACTTCTTGATATCCTTATTGCCGCCGCAACATCACTGAGACTACTCTTCATAAGTACAATATCAGCAGCATCAATTGCAACATCTGTGCCAGCTCCTATGGCAATTCCGAGATTTGCTGTGCTAAGAGCAGGAGCATCATTAATTCCATCACCTACCATGGTAACACTTCCGTATTCCATCAGCTGTCTGATTACCGCCTCCTTGCCATCAGGCTTTAATGAGGCAACAACCTCATCAACGCCGGCTTCCTTAGCAATAGCAGCTGCGGTGATTTCATTGTCACCTGTAAGCATTACCACATGAATACCTAGCTGTTTTAATTCTGAAATTGCCTGTTGTGAATCCTCCTTAATCATATCCGCAACTGCAATGATTCCTAACAACTTATCCGCTCTTGCGAATAAAATCGGTGTTTTTCCCATTGCTGCAAGATCTGATATTTTTGTTTCAACTTCACTGCCGACATTTCCCACAATACTCATAATGTAGTCAAGGTTTCCACCGGCAACAAAATCATCTCCCAGTCTGGCCCTAAGTCCATATCCTGACAACACTTCAAACTGCGAGGTAGCAGAGAGTATGCTGCCCTTTTCACGAGCATAGGTTGTTACAGCAGCTGAAATAGGATGTTCGCTTTTTACTTCAAGGGCATAGGCTACAGCCAGCAGTTCTTCTTCTTTTACTTCCGGGAGAGTTACCAAATCGGTAACCCTCATAATTGCACTTGTAATTGTTCCCGTTTTATCAAGAGCAAGAATCTGAGTTCTTCCGGCCTGTTCAAGTGAAGCTGCCGTCTTGAAGAGGATTCCTGATTTTGCTCCAACACCGTTACCAACCATAATAGCTACAGGTGTAGCAAGGCCAAGTGCGCAGGGACAGCTGATAACCAGAACCGATACAGCCCTTGCAACAGAGTACCCTAAACTCTGACCTGTGACCATCCACACAATAAAGGTTATTGCTGCAATTACAATCACTATTGGAACGAATACACCCGAAACCTTATCTGCAATTTTTGCAATGGGAGCTTTAGTGGCAGCTGCATCACTTACCATCTGAATTATAGCCGACAGGGTAGTATCATCACCGACTTTTTCTGCCTGACATACCATATATCCGGACTTATTTATTGTTGCAGCATAAACCTTATTATTTACAGATTTATCAACAGGAATACTTTCTCCTGTAAGTGCCGATTCATCCACAGCACTTTCGCCCTCAAGAACAATACCATCCACGGGTATACTGTCTCCTGGCCTTACCACAAATCTGTCACCCACCTGCACCTCATCAATCGAAACTCTGCATTCCTCTCCGTCTAGCAGAAGAACTGCCGTTTTCGGTGATAAGTTCATCAGAGACCTTAATGCATCTGTAGTCTTTCCCTTGGATCTGGCCTCCAGCATTTTACCTACGGTAATCAGAGTAAGTATCATTGCAGCCGATTCAAAGTAAAACTGATTCATGTAATACATGACCTGCTCTGTATTATTATTTAAGACCTCTTCTGTCATTGCAAATAGGGCAAATACACTATATACATATGATGCCAGTGATCCTAAGGCTACCAGGGTGTCCATATTAGGTGACCTGTGAATTAAACCCCTAAAGCCGCTGATAAAAAACTTCTGGTTAATTACCATAATAAGGCCTGAAATAATCAGCTGGTATAAGCCCATTGCCACATGATTTCCATCCAGGAATCCAGGAAGCGGCCAGTCCCACAACATATGTCCCATTGAAACATACATAAGTGGAATCAGGAGCATAACAGATAAAATCAAACGTTTTTTCATCCTGGGAGTTTCTGTATCACTTAATTCTGTGGCATCATTTATTTTATTATCACTTACATTTTTTCCTTTTTTCAGGGATGCTCCATAGCCTGCAGCCTCCACCGCTGCGATGATATTCTCAGGTGCGGCAGAACCTGTGACACCCATCGAATTAGTAAGAAGACTTACAGCGCAGCTTTCTACACCATCAACAGCTTCTACAGCCTTTTCAACACGTGTCTGGCAGGCAGCACAACTCATCCCACTTACCGAATACTGATCCATAATCTGATTCAGCTCCTTCCTTCACAAATTAGTAATCATATGATTTTTCTATACCGGATTAGCGCATATGCTAATTAAACAGTTATTTCATCAGTTTTTGCAATGTAGTAACCAGCTCATCTATTACTTCATCATTTCCCTGTCTGATATTATCAGCCACACAGGTTCTCATATGATTAGCCAGCAGGGCTTTGTTGAAGCTGTTAAGCGCCGAAGTAATCGCTGATACCTGAATTAATATATCTGTACAGTATGCATCATTTTCAAGCATTCTCTCGACTCCTCTGACCTGTCCTTCTATGCGTTTTAACCGGTTCGTAAGGTCCTTATATTCTTTTTCATTTCTCTCCTTATGCTTACCGGAGCAGTAAGGACATATTTCCTCAGTATTGTTTAACTCAACTGAGTTATTTCTTTCTAATGAATTATCTGACATTCGTTAGCTCCTTTCATACAGCAGACAAGGGGATAATTCGCCTTATCAGCATATCCCGCCAGGTCAATAATCTCTACACATCTGCATTAATAAAAGATTTATTTTTTATGTATATTGATGACACTGCCTATAATACCCCGTGGGGGTATTTCTGTCAACAATATTTTCTATTATCTTTGTCACGTAAAATCCGGTAAAAAAGCAATAAAAAAGGCCTTCGAGAATTTCTTCTCGAAGACCTTAAAAGTCTTGTATTTATTGAACTATCAAAGATTACTCGTATGATCAAACAAATCATCAATTCCCAGTAATACTGCGTCATCCTCCTTTGCGTGTCTTATTACGGAATCTTCAAAACCAGATTTACTGATAAACATCATCTTTTTGTCCTCTATATCGCCAAATGCTTCCATAGCATTTTTTAAATCTTCATACTCGGTATGAGGCATTTTTTTATTTGTGAATTTGCATTCTACAAAGAGTGCTTTTATACCAGTTCTGTCTACCAGTAATATGTCAACATCATCCTGCGCCTTTATATATGGATTGTTCCCCCACCACTTGCCCATTTTATAGGGAACAAAGTCTAGTCTTCCAGCCTTAGCTTGTCTTATGAGATACTCCATACAGATTTTTTCAAATGCATCTCCCATAAAATTGGAAATATCTTCCATTATTTCTTTAGTAGCAGCTTCTACTCCAAGCATTTCGTAGTATGCATTATTAGTAAACTCATATCTGAACCAAAACTTATAAAAGTTGTCAGTTATTACATATATACCCTTTCTGCTATCTTTACTTTCCCCACAAGGAACTTTCTTTTCTATCAGTCTCATAGTTTGCAATGTAATTAGGTATTTTGACACCTTACTTCTATCTTCGTGAATAAAATCAGCAATGTCAGTAGCTCTGTTCCTTCCATTGGATATAGCACTCAAGATACTATTATATACATTTGTTTCTCTCAGTTCTGCTTTCAAAAGATTAATAGGCTCTTCATGTAAGTATGATCCATTTTTAAGAATTATGTTTGCAATATTATCTTCCAGCGAAAGATATTCATCAAATGCTTCCAAGTATCTTGGAATGCCACCTAATATTCCATATGAAATAAGTTTTTGTTCATTTGTATAGTTTTCAAAAAACAAACTGCTATCTAAATAGTCAAACGGAAGAATTTCCAGGCTCGAAGTCTGTCTATCATGTAATGGGCTTTTATTCCCCATTACATCAGTTTCCATAAAACTGACTGAAGAACCGCACAGTATTAGGAAAATGTTTTTATTCTTTTTCCAGAGATGATCAATTGTGTGTTGCAACACTGATTTTATGGTAGGATTCTCATCTGCCAAAAAAGGGAATTCATCTATAATGATTGCTGTTCTTTTTTCGGCTTTTCTTTCGATGTATTCAAAGGCATCCTTCCAACTCATAAAGGAAGATATAAACATTCCATCAAAATGAATTTGGACCATTTTGGAAAAATCTTCCAGATTTAATGCATCATTTTTAGCCTGTGCAGGATAAAAAATTGTATTATATTTTTTTGAAAATTCTTGCAGTATTGTTGTTTTTCCAACTCTACGTCTTCCATACATAACAAGATATTCAAATGAATCGCTTTTATATAAGGTCTCTAAGTGATTTATTTCTTCTCTTCTTCCAATCAATTTTCCGCCTCCTTTTCGCTACTTATAAGTATACTACTCTAAAGTAGCAAAATCAACTCTTCTTTATACTAAAATGTCACTGT
>DCIU01000099.1:23284-25950 GCA_002317245.1 Lachnospiraceae bacterium UBA1718 | reverse complement strand
CTGACAATAACCATTATCACGATAAGCGGAATTACTCTATTTAATAAGTCTGCCATAATTATTCCTGCTTACTAACTATTTCTTAACTACCTCTGCAACTGCTGTTGCAGCACCTGCCAGTGATGCGATGTCAGAAGGAACAACGATCTTGGTTGCCTGACCATTAGCCATCTGTGCAGCTGTCTCATACTGCTTAAGCTGGAGGTACTGACCTGAAGGATTAGCCTCGTTAATAAGTCTGATAGACTCAGCCTGTGCTCTCTGTACTGCAAGAAGAGCCTGTGCCTCACCTTCTGCCTCACGGATTCTCTGCTCCTTAACAGCGTCTGCTCTAAGAATTGCAGCTTCCTTCTCACCTTCTGCAAGAGTGATTGCTGACTGCTTCTTACCTTCTGCAGTAAGGATTGCTTCTCTCTTCTCACGCTCTGCTCTCATCTGCTTCTCCATTGCATCCTGGATAGAGCGTGGTGGCTGAATGTTCTTAACCTCAACTCGGTTAACCTTAATTCCCCACTTATCTGTTGCTGCATCAAGAATCTGTGTAATCTGTCCATTGATTGTATCTCTTGATGTAAGAGTCTCATCAAGTGTCATTGAACCAATGATATTACGAAGTGTTGTAGCTGAGAGATTCTCAATAGCTGCGATTGGTCTCTCAACACCGTAAGAGAACATCTTGGCATCAAATACCTCAAAGAATACAACTGAATCAACCATCATTGTAACGTTATCCTTAGTGATAACTGGCTGTGGCTCGAAGTCTGCTACCTGCTCCTTCAGGGATACCTTCTTGACAATTCTGTCTAAGATAGGAATCTTGAAGTGAAGACCTGCCTCCCAGCTTGCCTTATACTGTCCTAAGAATTCAACTACCCATGCATTAGCCTGTGGAACGATACAGATACATCTGATCAGAAAAATCACAACTAATAACACGATTACTAATGCTACATAACCCATGTACTTACCTCCATTAATTAATCTTCTGCACCTTTAAGATAGTTAACATAGTCAACTACCATCATTGCTATTTTAAATGTGAGCGCATCGTCAAATACTCTCATATCTAAGCCAATTGCCTTCTGCAGCTTCTCCATCCTGTATACAAGTGTATTACGATGAATGAAAAGCTGTCTTGATGTCTCAGAGACGTTCAGGTTGTTCTCAAAGAACTTATATACTGTTGAGAGTGTCTCCTCATCAATATCCTCCGGCTTATTATCTCCGAACACTTCCTTAACAAACAGCTTGCATAAGCTCTCAGGAAGCTGATAGATAAGTCGTCCAATACCAAGGTTCTCGTATGACAGTATATTCTTGCTTCCGAAGAAGATCTCTCCAACATCCAATGCCATCAGAGCTTCCTTGTAAGACTTGGATATATCCTTAAGCTCCTTAACAGTTAAGCCATATGCAACACGCACATTAATCATTGCCTCAGTATTCAGAATACCAAGAATGGTCTCTGCAACATCTGCAATCTCTTCCCTTGTAGTAGTAGGCTCTATATCCTTAATCAGGATAATGCTCTGCTCATTAACTGAGAGAATGTGATTACCAGCATTATCGTAGTAGAGACTCTTAAGTACCTCCATAGCAATGTTGTCGCGGTCATTTTTCGTCTCAATGATATATACTACTCGTCTGACATCATTCTCTATATGAAGCTTCTGGGCACGATTATGGATATCTACCAAGAGCATATTGTCCATAATCAGGTTCTGGAAGAAGCCTGTCTTATCAAGGCGATCCCTGTAAGCCTCCATAAGGTTGCTAAGCTGACTCACTGCAATCATGCCCATGGTATGAGCCTGATCATCATTGCGGCCTGTGACTACTACATATGAGCCCTCATCAGCACCATTAACTTTGAAATAGATGTTAGGGCCTATTACCTGACTGTCAGCCATTGATTCCACAAACTGGGCAAGGACATCTCCACTTACCTGTATGTCAGCTGTATCGATAATCTTGATACCACTATCGTCATATACGGCGAAGTCAGACTTGGTGATTGTTCCCAGTTCATCAATTACTTTCTGGATAATTGCGTTAGATAACATATTTTCCTCTCACACAAAAAATCAACTAAAAATACATATAGATTATAACATAAAAAAGGGAGAGCAAATTGCTCTCCCTCATTAAATCTTTGTAAACTCGAACTAGTTAGTAATAACCTGCTCTGTCTCCTTATCAAATACGTGAACCTTCTCAACGTCGAATGCAAGCTTAACCTTGTCACCAGGTCTAGCTGTTGTACGTGGGTTAACTCTAGCTGTGATAGGGAACTCATCAAGATCAAAGTAAAGGTAAACCTCTGCACCAAGAAGCTCGTAAACCTTAACTGTTGACTCGAATACACACTTAGCTGTCTCGATAACCATCTCTGAATCATATACATCTTCTGGACGAATACCGAATGTAACAGTCTTTCCATCGTAACCGCCATCGATAAGCTTCTTAGCCTTAGCTGGTGGAAGTGGAAGTGTCTGACCTGCGAAGAGGAGGTTAGCCTCATCACCCTTAACCTCAACCTTAGCATCAAGGAAGTTCATCTGTGGTGAACCCATGAACCCTGCTACGAATAAGTTAGCTGGCTTGTCATAAAGGTTCTGTGGTGTATCAACCTGCTGGATAACACCATCCTTCATAACTACGATTCT
>DCIU01000099.1:17387-23237 GCA_002317245.1 Lachnospiraceae bacterium UBA1718 | reverse complement strand
ATGTGTAACGTAGATGATTGTTGCATCAAGTCTCTGATGAAGCTTAGCGATCTCAATTCTCATCTGAACACGGAGCTTAGCATCGAGGTTTGAAAGAGGCTCATCCATAAGGAATACCTTAGGGTTACGTACGATTGCACGACCCATAGCAACTCTCTGTCTCTGACCACCTGAAAGAGCCTTTGGCTTACGATCAAGAAGAGCTGAGAGGTCAAGGATTCTAGCTGCCTCACGAACCTGCTTATCAATCTCATCCTTTGGAATCTTACGAAGCTTAAGACCAAAAGCCATGTTATCGTAAACTGTCATATGTGGATAAAGAGCGTAGTTCTGGAATACCATTGCGATATCACGATCCTTAGGCTCTACATCGTTAACTACCTTATCACCAATCTTAAGCTCACCTGAAGAAATATCTTCAAGACCAGCGATCATACGAAGTGTAGTAGACTTACCACATCCTGAAGGTCCTACGAAGATGATAAATTCCTTATCAGCGATCTCAAGGTTGAAATCCTTAACAGCTTCAAAACCGTTAGGATACTTCTTGCAAACATTTGTTAATGATAAACTTGCCATTTTAAAAATCCTCCAATAAAACTTGGGTCTATACCCGTCACTAATAAAGAGTATATCTTAACCTCTTATATAACAAAATAGGCAACCTGCTAAAAATTTAAGGTGATTTCTAGCAAATTGCCCATTTTAGTATTAAAAATGTTATTATTCTGGATCCTCAGCTCTTATACTCTCGACTTCTGCAAGATTACTATTATAGAATACCAGCTGGTTCTTGCCACGTCTCTTAGCCTCGTATAAGGCCTTATCAGCTAACTTATATGCCGTAACAAAATCCCCGCCGTCTCTTGGGAATACTACTGCACCAATACTTGCGGTGGCTGAATACTTAACATAATCGCCCGCCTTAAACTGATGGAATAGAGCTGTTATTCTCTGGCCCTCTCTCTCAAGCTGATCATCGTTCTTAATATTCTTAAGGAATACTACGAACTCATCACCACCAAGTCGGCCAATGATATCTGTGGATCTGAACTCGTTGGTCAGCTGATGTCCTAAGGTACGAAGTACCTCATCACCAAAGGAATGTCCCATTGTGTCATTAATCTTCTTAAAGTTATCAATATCAAAGAGGAACATAAGGCTCTGAGTATCAGGATTCTCGGTCATATATTCCTGTATCTTACGCTCAGTCGCAATCTTATTATTAACGCCCGTAAGTAAGTCGGTATCAGCCTTATCCTCAAGCCCCTTATTCTCTTCCTTCTGTCTGAACTTATCAACAAGGAAGATAATAATGATGAAAACAGTAAATACACAAAGCACAACAATCGTGATAATAATCATCCTGACTATACCGCTCATATTAGACTTAATTACTGCATTGGTATATGACTCATTAATAATAATTGCAAGTTCCCAGTCGTTGGCACTAGTTGGGGCAATTACAATGGCTCTTGACTCGCCGCCGCCTCTTGCAAAGAAGTAGGCCTTAGCATTCTTCTCCACCTTAACCTTAATCTGAGAGAGTGTTAATCCACTAACCTCAGTACCCTTAAGATTCGTAAATAAACTGTCTCCAGAGTTGAAGTGGCTCTCCGCACCTGTAGCACTTATAATACGTCCTTGTGTATCAATAATTGCAAAGGCAAGACTGTTACCATAGCTCTTGCTAGGCAAATGTCTGAATACTGAATTAGCCTCCTCATAGAGATATACATATCCAGCTGCCATGCCATCAACCGCATAAGGTACTGATACTACAAAGGCCTTCTTGCCTAGGATACCATCATCATTTATGTAAGCATAATTGGTAGTTAATCCGGTGTTGTAGTATTCCTTATTTGATAAATCAACCAAAGAACCTGTAGAAGCATATCCTGCACCATTGCAGTCAGTAATTACTGCCAGATATACACTTGTTGAGTTATCAACCAGCGCCTGGGCATAGGCAAGCATATCTTCTTCACTCACAATACCATTAGAACCAATAATTGCTGACGCACCAGTAGCCTCATATGCCATAGTCTCAATAGCCGATCCTACCCTGGCTGCATAAGCAGAGGTCTCTCCTAAGAGCTTGTCTTCAATGGCATCCTTGCTCCTCTTATTTGACAAATAGCCAATATAAACAAGAATCGCAATGACTATAATAAATAGTAACAGAGCTCCAAATACCCATTTAGATGCCTTATTCTGTTGTGTCTGTTCCTTCTTCTTAAATAGCATCAAAAAATCTACCCGTTTTGTACGATATATATATTATTATAGGTCTTTAGACCTATTTTTTGCAATATTCTTCAACTAATTAGAGTAATAAATTAATAAATCAGGCTAATGGCAATTCCATAGGCGTATATATTATTCCAGCATCAATTGCCTGGGCACCTGTATCCTCGAATCCAAGTCTGTGATAGAAGCCTAAAGCATATGGCGAAGAGTGGACTGTCATAGTCTCAAAGTCAGTATTATTAACCAGGTATTCTGCGCCACGCAGTACCAGGCTCTTCCCAATTCCCAGGTTATGATAATCCTCATGAACAAAGAGAAGGGAAATATGATTGCCACTACGTAGGGTAATCACCCCTACTATCTCGTCACCGTCCAATGCCACATAGATAAGGTAATGATTAGTAAGAAAAAGCTTCTTAACATCCGGGCTGGTCACAAACTCAGCAAAGTTATCTGTGCCCTCCTTACCATATTCTTCCGCTTCAAACTTCAAGAATACTCTGAAGGCCAGCTCCATAGCCTGATCAAATTCTCTCTCATCAACAGCGCGCTTGATTACTATCTCGCCCATAAGCTCTTAATCTTCGCAAAAAACTCGTTAATTCTGTCCAAAAACGTCCTGAAGTAATCGGAAAAGGAATGCTTCACATTCTCTTTGACTACTTCCTTGACTTTATCCGTTGCCGAATCAATAATCTGGTCCTCAATGGCTTCAACCATATCCTCCGTATTATCGTATTCCTTGCCCTCGATGACATTGCTGTATACATCATCAACAATATCCGCCAGCTTATCCTTGTCTATTCCAAGGTCATTAACGGTATCAAGAATCTTAACCGCCTTCTCCTTATCAGAGTCGCTTATCTCAATTCCATACTCTTCTTCTGCTGCATCTATTGCCTTCTGAATGTCCTCGCTGGAATCCAGATTACCCTGTTCGATCTGATTCTTAATCAGATCAGCCATATTACTGTAGTCTTCGTTACTTAGCTGGCCCAGATCCTCTGCATATGCGGGAAGTACAGGCGCCAGACTAAGCACTGCTGCCAAAGCCAATGCTGCTAGTCGCTTACAATTTTTCATAATTACATTCTGGCTGCGATCCAGTCATATACATCTGACATAACTGTCTCTTTATTAAGCTCATTTAAAATCTCATGACGGTCATCTGGGTATTCCTTCTCCGATACGTCCTTAATTCCAAGAGCCACATACTGTTCATAAACCTTGCGAACGCTTACACCATAGTCACCACATGGATCCTGGCCGCCATATACGAAGAATACTGGCAGGTCCTTAGGAATTGCATTAAGCATTGTAGTGTTGTGAAGGCGAAGCATAAGGTCCTTCAATGTAGTAAATCCATTAAGTGTAAATGTAAATCCACAATCAGGATCCGCAATATATGCATTTACAATCTCATCATCTCTTGTCAGCCAATCGAAGCTTGTCTTAGGTGACTCAATCTTATTGCAGTACGTACCGAAGGCCATCTTATCCATAAATGGGCTTATATGCTTGGCTCCCTGAATAAGGGTTAAGAGCTTGCATAAGAATCCCATTCCTCCAAGAAGTGCCTTAGGCATCATAAGTGTACCAGAGATAACCGCTCCCTTAACACCTGTTCCATATCTGGTAAGGTAGTTACGTGTAATAAGTGAACCCATGCTATGTCCGAAGATGAATACAGGAAGTGTTGGATACTCTGCCTGCACTGTCTTCTTAAGTCTGTGGACATCACGAACCACAACTGTAGCCGGGTCACGTCGGCAGAAGTAACCCTTAGGACCCTGGCTTACAGACTTGCCATGGCCTAAGTGCTCATTACCTGCTACTACGAAGCCTCTCTCGCACATGTACTTGGCGAAAGGCTCATATCTGTCTAAATGCTCAGCCATACCATGTACTAATATAAGTACACCGACTGGCTCTGTATCTGGAATCCATTTTACTCCATGAATCTGTGATACATTATCTCTTGAATCAAAATAAAAATCAGTTCTTGTCATGCTTACCCTCAATTTTTTCCCGTAATTAAACTTAGCAAACTTCTGCTCCTGCTGGCATATCCTTCTCTGGTGTCATAAGGGCAAGGTTACCCTCTGCATCCTCTGCACAGAGGAGCATACCCTCTGACAGAACGCCTGCAAGTGTAGCTGGCTTCAGATTAGTAAGTACAAGTACCTTCTTGCCAACCATCTCCTCAGCAGAATAGTGCTGCTTAATACCAGATACAATCTGCTTAACCTCAGATCCGATCTGAACCTGTGAGCATAAAAGCTTCTTAGACTTAGGTACTTCCTCACACTTGATAATCTTGCCCACTCTGAACTGGAGCTTGGCAAAGTCATCGTACTCTATCTCAGCTTTCTTCTCGATATCGATTACTGGCTCTGCTACCTCTTCTGTAATGCCGTTCTCTCTCTCGTACTCTGCTCTCTGAGCTGCCTGAATCTCTTCAACCTTAGTCATTACCTCAGCCAAATCCTGTCTTGCGAAGAGGATCTGTGGCTTGTCGATAACCTTAGTACCTGATGCATATCCACCATATACATTGAGGGAATCGTAGTCTCTCTTCTCGGCATTAAGCTGGGCAAGAATCTTCTCAGCTGTCTCAGGCATAAATGGTGCAAGTAAGTTGGCACCGATTGTAATAGACTCTGTAAGGTTATACATTACCTCAGATAATCGGTCCTTCTTGGCCTCGTCCTTGGCAAGTACCCATGGCTCTGTCTCATCAATGTACTTATTGCAGCGTCTGAAGAGGGTGAATACCTCACCTATTGCATCAGCCACCTTCATCTCATCCATCTTGGCAGCAACCTTATCTCTTGCAGCTGTAGCTACAGCCTTAAGGTCAGCGTCAACATCCTCTACAGCGCCGGTAGAAGTAACAATACCACCGAAGTACTTATTGGACATTGAGATTGTTCTATTAACCAGATTACCCATGATATTGGCAAGCTCTGAGTTGAATCTCTCAACAACAAGATCCCATGTAATAGTACCATCATTCTCATATGGCATCTCATGAAGCACGAAGTATCTGACAGCATCAACACCGAAGAGACCAATAAGGTCATCAGCGTAGATTACGTTGCCTCTGGACTTACTCATCTTCTCACCACCCTGAAGCAGCCATGGATGACCAAATACCTGCTTAGGAAGTGGCTCGTCTAAGGCCATAAGGAAAATAGGCCAGTAAATTGTATGGAATCTTACTATATCCTTACCAATAAGGTGAAGGTCTGCTGGCCAGAGCTTCTTATACTGGTCTGTGCTGTTGCCCTCTGCGTCGTAACCAATTCCTGTAATGTAGTTAGTAAGGGCATCAAGCCATACATACACTACATGCTTGTCATCGAAATCAACTGGGATACCCCACTTGAAGGATGTTCTTGATACGCATAAGTCCTGAAGACCTGGCAGAAGGAAGTTATTCATCATCTCGTTCTTACGAGATACCGGCTGAATGAACTCAGGATGAGTATTGATGTACTCAATAAGTCTGTCAGCATACTTGCTCATCTTGAAGAAGTAAGCCTCCTCCTTGGCTGGCTTAACATCTCTTCCACAGTCAGGACACTTGCCATCAACAAG
>DCIU01000099.1:8786-17195 GCA_002317245.1 Lachnospiraceae bacterium UBA1718 | reverse complement strand
TCAACGAACTCCTTAGGAGTAACGCCTGCAGCTGCTGCCTTCTCCTCAATCTTCTGACCATGCTCGTCAGTACCTGTCTGAAGGAATACATCGTATCCCTGCTGTCTCTTGAATCTTGCAATAGCATCTGCCATTACAATTTCATATGAATTACCGATATGTGGCTTACCAGAAGTGTAAGCAATCGCGGTTGTAATATAATACTTATCCATTTTCATAATCTCCTTATCTATGCATTAGGCTAAACAGTCGGCTCCATTATTAAGCTTCATGAGCCTTTAATATCTTCATATAACTCTCTGCATTGGCCTTAATATCATTCTTGAATATTGCACTTCCTGCAACTACGACATTAATGCCTGCCTCAAGGACCTCCTCCAGTCTCTTAAGGTTAATTCCGCCATCGACCTCTAAGTCAATATCACGACCCGAGGTCTTAATCATTCGTCTGACCTCCCGTATTCGCTCTGTTGACTCTTCGATGTATCCCTGACCACCGAAGCCTGGCTCAACGCTCATCATAAGAATCATATCCACTTCATCCATATATGGTAAAAGTGCCTCTACTGGAGTACCTGGCTTAATTGACAGCCCTGCCCTGCATCCACATACCTTAATCTTAGCAAGGGTGGCATGAAGGTCCTCACAGGCTTCAAGGTGAACTGTGATTCCATTACTTCCCAGGCGAGCGAACTCCTCCACGTATCTGATTGGTTCTACAATCATTAAGTGAGTGTCGAAGTACATATCAGTGCACTTGCGAATGCTCTCCTGGACACACATACCGAAGCTGATTGCCGGTACGAAGCTTCCGTCCATTACATCTATATGAAGCCACTTGGCACCTCCTGCCTCTGCAGCTTTTATATCCTGTTCCAGGTGGCAGAAGTCTGCCGCCAGTATTGAAGGTGATAATATATTCATAATCCCACTTCTTTCGTTTATATATTTCTAATTAATTCTCAAGCAAATACTGATATACGTCTCTCTTGGAGATTCCCCTGTCCCTGGCTACTAATTTCATAGCCTCCTTGTGGTCGATTCCCTGAGACTCATATCTCTCCATGTGTTCTTCGATGGATATCTCCTCGAAGCTTGCCTGCTTCTCAGCTTCCTTCTCCTCGAAGCTCTTACCCTCAATTACAAGTACGTACTCTCCTCTTGGGTCCTCCGTCTCATAATAGCTATTAGCTGCGCCAATAGTGGTAGGCATTACAGTCTCAAACTTCTTGGTGAGTTCTCTGCATATAGTAATCTTCCTGTCCCCAAGATAATCATATAATTCCTTAAGGGTTCCCTTAAGATGATGAGGGGCCTCATACATAATAATTGTACGTGTCTCACCCTGAAGCTCTGTTAAGATTCTCTTCCTCTCCTTCTTGTCTGCCGGCAGAAAGGCCTCGAAACAGAATCTCCTGGTTGGAAGTCCTGACAGAGTAAGTGCCACAATAAGTGCCGCCGGTCCTGGAAGCGATGTAACCGGGATATGCTCCTCATTACACATGGCCACCATTACCTCGCCCGGATCAGAAATAGCCGGAGTACCTGCGTCGGTAATCAGCGCTATATTCATCCCCGACTTAAGCTTGTCGATAAGCACTCTGGCCTTCTCCACCTTGTTGTACTCATGATAGCTTGTCATAGGCGTATCTATATTAAAATGATTAAGCAGCTTAATGCTGTTACGCGTGTCTTCTGCTGCAATCAGATCCACCATATTCAGCGTCTCAATTATTCTTGGAGACATATCCTGAAGATTGCCGATGGGTGTCGCACACAGATATAAAGTTCCCGACATACTACGCCTTTCTCTTCTTACCAATTATAAATGGGAAGAATCTGTTAATAACCTCAATCACTATGCAGTCAAGAAGTAATGTTATTACTACGGTAAAAATGATAAGAACTGGCGCTAAAGGCACAAGTCCATATATGATTAATCCCACTCGTAATCCTGCCCAGAGCAGATAACAGTCCAGGTGTGTAGCCATAATAATAAGTGAATTACGGCCAAGGTAGCTAAGGGGCTTAACAGGAGGAATACTCCTCATAAGCATAATTACTGCAAAGCTTCCAGCGAAGCCACCAATGTAATATAAGAATATATTGCCGAACACCATATTGTTGGTATCAATAGACCAGTTAACCATTGCAGCAGTTATATTAACTGCAAAAAGTACTATTGCACTCATTACCCGAATAGTTCGAATCTTTTTACCAGGCCTATCATCTGTGAATCCTGCCATTTTGCCAATAAGCCATCGCCAGATATAGTAGCCGCCAGCTAAGAATGGAAGCACCATTCCAGCCCTGACGAAGCTTCTTAGGAAATTAACAAGGCTTGTAATAAGCAGGTTATCTGCATTAGCAATATATATATTCTCAAGTACTGTCCTAAGGAAGTAACAAGCCGCTGCAATAACTACAACCATTACTGGTACTACCTTGTCTGACAGCTTACTGCGTAACAGTACGAAATAGCAGCTTGTGAAGAATAATGCCGTTAAGAACCAGAGCACTGACTTACCATAGAGAGTAAGTGATGATATAGCGTTAACCTGGAAGGTATGCATATCAATCTTGCCAAGGGTCACATTACCAATATCCAGAACAAAGTCTATAAGAGAGAACCAGAAATATGGTATGAGTAATCCCTTAGCCTTATGCCTGATAACAGCTAGCGGATCACTGTGATCCTCATTCTTAACCGCCATCAGTACTCCTGCAACTACGAAGAATAGTGGCATATGGAATGATGATATCCACACCATTACGTGCGCTTCAGTATATATAATATGTCCCATGACCACCAGGATTATACCAAATCCCTTAGTCATATCCAGATAATCTAATCTCTTGCCCACATTAACTCCTAGCGGTTCATTCCATAGATCTCATATATTTCGTCTGTATATTGGCCAGGTTCCTTATATACGATAAGTGGTCTCTCCACCGTAATCCTTGACTTGCCACCTCTCACGGCCTCAATAAGGACCATGTTAGGCTCCTTGTTAACAAAGGGATACACCAGTCTCATTCTCTTTGGCTCTAGCTTATACTTAGCTAATGTCACCATTATCTCCGCAAGTCTGAAGGGTCTGTGTACCATATAGAAGCTGCATCCTGGCTGAAGGCAGGTAGCTGCTGCCGAGATTACATCCTCTAAGTTGCAGAGTATCTCATGACGGGCAATGCTCTTGGCATCTGCCGTATTCTGGAGACCATGCTGTTCTATCATGTATGGCGGATTGCAGGTTACTATCTGCATAGATGCCTTGGGAAAATATTCTGTAACTGTCTTAACATCTCCCTCTATAATATGAACCCTGTCTGACAGGTTATTAAGCTCAATGCTTCTATTAGCCAGTTCTACGGCTTCAGGCTGTATCTCCAGGCCATTTATGTTAGTGGCCCCGGTTTTGCTGCTAAGTAAAATGGGAATAATGCCATTGCCTGTACACAGGTCGAGAATATTATCCTCCTTATTAGCATTCACATAGTTACTTAGGAGCACTGCATCCATTCCAAAGCAGAATCTCTCTGGATCCTGAATGAGTCTTAATCCATCACACTGAAGGTCGTCTATTCTCTCGCCCATAATACTTAATCAAGTCCTGCTGACTTATCCTGCTTCTCGAGCTTAGCAAGCTCCTTCATCTCTTCCTTGGTGAGCTGCTTCTCTTTTCTATGCTTCTTCTTGAATCTGAGATCCTCTGCCTTGTACTCGTGAATCTCCTTCTCATCACCGTTCTCAACGATAACCTTAACAAGCTGACGAAGTACGTTAACACTTGCTACCTGGCCCTTCATGCCATCGTTAGTAGTAACGTAATCACCTACGTTAGGAAGCTTCCTGTTAAGCTCTTCGTAGGTATCCTCCTCATGCTTAAGGCAGCACATAAGTCTTCCGCACACACCGGATATCTTAGTTGGATTAAGGGACAGATTCTGCTCCTTAGCCATCTTAATTGATACTGGGATAAAGTCTGACAGGTGGGTATTACAGCACAATGGTCTGCCACATATACCGATACCACCTCTGATCTTGGTCTCATCTCTGACACCAATCTGACGAAGTTCAATTCTTGTTCTGAATACACCAGCAAGATCCTTAACCAACTCTCTGAAGTCAATTCTTCCATCTGCGGTGAAGTAGAATAACACCTTGTTATTGTCGAATGTATACTCAGCGTCAATAAGCTTCATCTCAAGGCCTCTTGCATGGATCTTCTCAAGGCAGATCTTGAAGGCTTCCTTCTCCTTCTCCTTGTTGGCGATCTCCTGCTCATCGTCCTTGGCTGTTGCTATTCTAAGTACTGGCTTAAGTGGCGAAACCACCTTATCGTCTTCTACTTCCTTAGGCTCACCTACAACAGTACCGTACTCGACGCCTCTTGCTGTCTCAACGATTACGTGGTCACCACGCTTAACCTCATAGTCCTTAGGGTCAAAGAAATAAATTTTGCCCGCACTTCTAAATCTAACGCCTATTACTTTTTTCATAATCTATAAACCTCCATCTATAACCACAATTATTAATTATCTCTCGCTATTCTCCTTAATGGATAGCAGGAGAAGCTCCATTGTAAGATTGAACTCAACATTGGCTGAGATTCTCTTCTTAGCTGTATCAAGAGCCTGTAAGATATTCTCAATCTCTTCATAAGTACTTCTTGAAGCTGTTCTCTTAATATTCTGGAACTCGTCTCTGAATATAAGATGATTAGCATCATTAGTAGCCTTGAAGATAAGGGCATCTCTATACCATACGGCAAGAATATCAAGGAAATCATTAATCTCAAGCTTATACTCATTCATCTTCTTGATGGTCTGAGATAATTCTCTGATATCCATCTCATGAATATGCTTAAGCATTGCAATGGCATCTTCCTTAATCTTGTCGAACTCTTCTGATCTGGCAAGAATCTTGGCCTTACCAATATTACCACGTGCAAAGGCTGCACATATCTCTGCTCTGTAATCAGGTATCTTCTCGTTCTCCATTAAGAACTTCTTAACCATTCTGTCTGTTACAGGCTTCATATTAAGTACTACACATCTGCTAAGAATAGTTGGCAGAAGTGAGTTGACATTATCTGTAAGCAGGATAATAACTGCATACTCTGGTGGCTCCTCAAGAGTCTTAAGCAGAGCATTCTGAGCATTATCATTCATCTTCTCAGCTTCGCTGATAATGTATACCTTATACTTGCTTGCATATGGCTTAACCTGGATAGTAGCACCTACCTGGGTACGGATATCATCAACTGAGATTGTATTAATCTTCTCATGATTAACATAGATAATATCAGGCTGGTTCTTAGTAACAGCCTGTCTGCAGGAATGACACTCATTACATGGCTCCGCACCTGGCTCCTCGCACTGGAGTGCCATGGCGAATACATTAGCTATGAATTCCTTACCGCAGTATCTCTCTCCTGAGATTATATATGCATGTGACACCTGATTATGCTCTATAGCATTCATCAAATGTTCTTTAATCATGTCCTGTCCAACTATATCTGAAAAAAGTGCCATGTTACTCTCCCGTTTACGTGAAAATATCTAACAACAAACCCCTAATCTCACCTATTTTACCCAGAATGGCAAGATTGTCTTTTTCATCCTTCATCAACTCCTGAGCCAGCTCATCCAGTGTCTGGTCCACCAGTCTTATAATTCCATATACTCTGTGGCGTCCTCTTCTATCTAAGAAATTCTCTCTCGAGAACTCATGTGAATGGGTAACCACCTCATTCATAAAGCCCTTAATTAAGGTCCTGTACTTACGCATGTCCTTAATATCTCTATGCTTGGCTAGCTTATCACCCTGCATGGTAATCTCTTCCATCATGGTGGTCAGCTTAGCCTGCAGATCTCCCTCACCAATCTGACTGGCAAGTACGAACTTGAAGGTTCCGTCCGCCTGTTGAACCTCCTTAGGTGCTTCTACCTGGGTCTGAGGTGTAACCTGATTAATTTTTAAATCCATGGATTATACCTCCTTCCCGAATGGTACAATCTTTAAATATTCCCCGCTATGAAACTCTGAATATTCTTAACACATGTGGCCAGGTCATCGTTGGCAAATCTATTACTCTTACCAATGCCTGTAAGATTCTCCTCATCGAAGTCCTTGGCATCCGCTAAGAATCTCCTGCACATCTCCTCGTACTTAGGATTGTCCTGCATTCTCTCTCGGCTGAGTGCTCTCTCTAATCTCACGCCATCATCTAACTCTATATATATCGGCACAACCACATCACTTCCGAAGTAATCACAGAGCTTCGAAAAGTTTTCAGGTGTTCCAATAATTATATAGTTGCCCTTAGTCAGATCTATCTGATGATCATCTACGGTAAAGTAATACCAGATGCCATGTACTGTATTATAAGCCCTGCTCTCGATGACCTTACCCGTTGCCTCCAGCTCCTTCATACCATCCAGGTCAGTGAAGTAATACTGAACTCCATTGCTCTCATTCTCTCTGATTGGTCTGGTAGTATATGGCACTATCTTCTTAAGCTTAAGATCCTTATCTGTCAGTAGCTCTTTATATACGGTGTCCTTGCCCGATGCGCTCTTGCCCATGAGGCAGAATATTTTACCCATTTTTCTAACCTGCTTTTTCACATTCGCTAATAAATGGCGTATAGTTCCCCACAATATTAGCGTACTCTATATCATAACATAGATATATAAAATAAGCCAAGTCCATGGTGGCTATTAGTTACCACTCTGGACCTGGCCTGGTATACATGGAGCATAGAGATTACGGTTCTCACCACTGGCAGCTGCTGCCTGGGTGGTCACCTCACTTGTCTTAAGCTCTCCCTTTTTAATTTTCTCATCAATTTCCTTAAGTGCTGATGTCAGTCTGCGGAAGCCATCAGCGGTATCTCCATAGGTCACTATCGCGATAATTCTGCCTGCACTGGCAAGTTCAAGCTGTATGTGATAGTCGTCTAGCAGTATCCTCTGAAGCATGATTCCGTCAATACAACCATCTGGAATCACCGTAATCTTGCAGGGGTCGAGAGCTGCAATATCCGCTCTGTCTCTTATGTCCCCTTCTGTAAGTATATGTAAGGACTCAAGTCCCTTAGTCTCAGTGTAAAAATTACTGCGATTATGCAGGAATTCCTTCCACAGCTTATCGCCATTATCCAACAGGTCATTAACAGCTGCATCAATGCTTGCCATAAGTACATAGGATGGGGAAGATGTCTGGAAGGTATGCCAGTACTTCTCTACCTTAGTTATGTCAACCAAATCGCCCTGTACATGCAGTAGTGCTGTCTGTGTCATGGCTGCCAGCGTCTTATGAGTACTATGGATTACAATATCTGCGCCTGCTTCAATTGCTCCCTTTGGAAGGTCCTTATGAAGTGACAGATGGGCACCATGGGCCTCATCTACTATTACTGGAACCTTATAACCATGAGCAGCCTTAACAATTCCCTCTATGTCAGATATTATTCCGTCATAGTTAGGTGAAGTAATCACGACAGCTGCCGGCCTGATTCCCTTCTCTATAGATTCTTCTATTGTCTTCTTAACTGACTCCGGCTTAATGCCGCCATAGATATCATCACACAGAAGCTTATCTGGCTCCATGTAGTCTGCCGTCAGCTCCCTTAGTTCTATAGTGCTGTATACGGATCTGTGGCAGTTACTGGCGATAATTATGTGGTCGCCCTGATTAGTCACAGCGTAAATTGCCGTGATAACCCCAGTTGTGGAACCGTTTACCAGGAAGTAAGTATTAGGACATCTATAGAGCTTACCCGCTCTGTCCATTGCTTCCCTCAGAATTCCCTGGGCGTCATAGAGATTGTCATAGCCCTCTATCTCAGTAATATCAAGGCTGTAGGCCCCACTAAGCAGCTTCTCCGGGGAATAGTCCCTCTTATGCCCTGGCATATGAAGGGGATACTGGTCCGAATTATGAAGTTCATCAAGAATCTTCGCTAAGCTCATTACCTATTCTTCTTCTACAATGGAAGTATCATATGTCTCAAGGAAGGAATGCTTCTCACCATTATGCTTGTAAGCAATAACTGTGTTGAGGTTAACATTCTCCACGCTTGAGAAAATATTGGATTCGATAAATGGATTAATCTCCTTAAGGGAAGCAATAAGCTTCTTAATCTCCATTCGCTTAGAGTTGCTTGCTCCATCCTCACTGCAGCTTGTACATGTCTCTGTGAACTTGCAGGCACACTGAAGGAAGTGAAGCTCGTTGTAATCTCTCCAGCTCTTAATATCCTCCTCACGAATGAGGTACATTGGACGGATTAGCTCCATACCCTCGAAGTTGGTGGAGTGGAGCTTAGGCATCATTGTCTGCACCTGACCGCCGTAGAGCATTCCCATAAGTATTGTCTCTATTACATCATCATAGTGATG
>DCIU01000099.1:7300-8706 GCA_002317245.1 Lachnospiraceae bacterium UBA1718 | reverse complement strand
CAGAGATAGCATGGATTCTTCTCCACATTGAAGACGCTGTCGAAGATATCTGACTCGAATATTGTAACTGGAATATCCATAAGCTTGGCGTTGCGCTCAATCATCTTACGGTTATCAGGGCTGTAGCCTGGATCCATTACCAGGAATACAAGGTCGAAGTCGAACTTATTATGTCTCTTAAGCTCCTGGAAAAGCTTAGCCATAAGGAAGGAATCCTTACCGCCGGAGATACATACCGCAACCTTGTCACCCTCCTTTAAGAGCTCATACTCATTAATTGCCCTGGCAAACTTAGTGAAGAGATCCCTGTGGTATTTCTTACGAATACTGAGTTCAATCTCCTCATTCTTAGGGAAGATATCATTCTGCTCCATGTCCTTAGACATCTGAGCGACTACCCAGCCATTGTATCCCTTCATAAGAGAGTAAGCATCATATCCAAGATTCGCTGCATACTCTGCCTCATCTACGCTCTTGATACCATTGGCACAATAGATAACAATTGTCTGGTTCTTAGGAAACTCCTTGATTCTCTCTCTAAGCTCTGATGGGTTGATATGGAGTGAACCTGGAATGGCTCCATATTCAACTGTTACTTCATCACGCATATCGATAAGATTGAACTTACCTGGCGCTGCCTGCCAGTCCTCTAATTCATTACAATCAATTTCTCTTCCATTTATCATTTTACATTCCCCGCTAAAAATGATTCTACTAACCTATTCGCCCCTGCATGAAATAATCCATGGTGCTGGCTGCTGGTCATAAGTATTTCTGTTAGTAACCTTAGCTACTGATACCTGAATAATCTCAGGGTCACCAAGTCCCATAGCCTTACAAGTCTTAGCCATTGAACCTGCAACCTGGAAGTCCAGTGTATAGATAACGAATTCCATCTTAGGATTAAGAGTAAGAAGGTATTCAATCTCCTTCTCCATGCTGGCAGAAGCAACAAGCATTGTTACATCTGGCACAGGAAGGCCCTTCATGGTATCCTCACCAATATGATCAATGATTGTAACGTTGTTGATACCGAATAACTCTATATTATCCTCAAGGGCTCTTCTGTCTCCGCTGCTGTACTCAACTGCTATAATTGATCCTTCACCATCAAGAATGGCTGCTTCAACTGCAATTGATTCACTGGAGATAGTACAGATATTTTTGCCCTCTTCTATCTGCATCTTGGAGAGGATGATAGCTCTGATCTCAGATCCAACATACTTAACTGTACCCCTGGCAAGAGACTTATTGTCCATGCCGAACTTAACTGTACTTCTTGCGTTAGGATTAAGGATAAGCATACCGGCAGAAGCATTAATGCCTCTGTCAATCATATCAGCGACTTTGTCCTTCTTAATCTGACCTGTTGGCTCGCTGCCTTCATTGTAGATTACATCACAGTC
>DCIU01000099.1:3573-7232 GCA_002317245.1 Lachnospiraceae bacterium UBA1718 | reverse complement strand
ACGAGTACACATCTGTGAGCCTCAACTGTAGGAATGATATTCTTATTCTTTCTTGTAATATCAAGAAGTCTTACATGCTCAAGGTCAACTTCTGTGTTATCTGCAAAATACTGTAACCAGGAAATAATACTGCTATTACTAAATAATCTGTTCTCCATACCCATACCCCACAATTATCTTGAACACTTATACTGTAAATCTTCCCAACGCTTGTCAACTTCCTCCTGGAACTGAGCAAGCAGATGCTCATTACCTGGCTTGAAGAGATGCTTAAATCTGCCCTGTTCTCTTAAGAAGTCTTCAATAGGAAGCTTCTTCTTAGGCTCGTATGTAAGTACCCACTTGCCATCCTCTACTTCATATAATGGCCAGTAGCAGGTATCAACTGCGAGCTTACAGATCTTCATAACATCCTCTGTCTCATATCTCCAGCCTCTAGGACATGGAGTCATAATATTGAGGAAGGCTGCTCCCTTAGTGTAGATAGCTTTTTCAGCCTTAAGGTGAATATCCTTGAAATCTCTTGTAAGTGTAGTCTGTGCTACGTATGGAACATAGTGGTCTGCGATGATTGATGCAAGGTCCTTCCTGCTCTGAAGCTTACCATCTGACTCGGTTCCAACAGGTGTTGTAGTTGTATCAGCGAATCTAGGTGTTGCAGATGATCTCTGAATACCTGTATTCATGTAAGCGCCATTGTCATAGCATACATATACCATATCATGGCCTCTCTCCATTGCACCTGATAAAGACTGGAATCCAATATCGTATGTACCACCATCTCCACCGAAGGTGATGAACTTGAATTCTGCATCTTCAGGAAGTCGGCCTCGTTTTTTCAAGGCCTTATAGGCTGTCTCAACTCCTGATAAGGTTGCCCCTGCATTCTCGAATGCATTATGGATGTAGCTGTCTTCCCAGGCTGTATATGGATACATGAAGGAAGATACCTCGAGACATCCTGTTGCGTTGCCGATTACGGCATAGTCACCCTCGTGAAGGGCACGAAGAACGGCTCTGACTCCGATGGTTGCACCGCAGCCTGCACACATACGGTGGCCTGGAGCAAGACGTTCTGGCTTATTCATTACTTCTTTAAGATTATAACTGCTCATTACTTACTCCTTAATCCAACATATCTGTGCTGCTTATATTCTGCACCATTCTCTACAATGTCCTTAAGCTCGTCGAAGATACCATAGACTGTATCTACTGTGAAGTCACGACCTGCAAGGCCATATGTATAGCACATAGTATCAATCATTACCTTGTTCCTGTAGAGACCTGCTGTTACCTCGCTGGCCAGTGGTCCGCCGTGGCCATTGTAGCTCTCTGTTCTGTCCATAATAGCTACTGCCTTACAGTTAGAAAGGGCTGCTGCAATCTCATCAGCTGGGAATGGACGGAATACTCTTAGCTTCAGGACGCCTGCCTTAATGCCCTTGTCTCTAAGGTCATCTACTGCCTGCTTGGCTGTTCCTGCTGCTGAACCGATGATAAGCATAATGTAGTCAGCATCCTCAGTTCTGTACTCCTCGAAGAGTTCGAAGCCTCTGCCTGAGAGTTCCTTATACTTCTTGGCAACCTCAATGATTACATCCTTGGATGCCTCCATGGCTGCTTCCTGGTTGTATCTGGCTTCCATGGCGTAGTTACTTACGGAATAAGGGCCTACTGCCATTGGCTTGCCTGGATTAAGAAGGAATTCCTCTGGCTGGTATGTGCCAACAAAGTCCTTAACCTCCTTATCCTCTAGGAGCTCAATATTCATTACGGCATGGCTTGTGATGAAACCATCCTGGCAGATCATAATTGGAAGATGAACTCTTGGGTCCTCTGCAATTGGATATGCCTGAATGAAGTTGTCATATGCTTCCTGGTTGCTCTCAGCATAGATCTGAATCCATCCTGTATCTCTGGCACCCATGGAATCTGAATGGTCACAGTTAATATTAATTGGTCCTGATAATGTTCTGTTAACAAGTGCTAATGCTATAGGCATTCTGTTACTAGCTGCAACAAGTAACTCCTCCCACATGAAGGCAAGACCACATGAGGATGTGGCTGTTAAGGTTCTTGCACCTGCCGCCTCTGAACCTATGGCTGCACTCATAGAAGAATGCTCACTCTCAACAGGAATGAACTCTGTATCAATCTCACCATTAGCAATAAATGTAGATACCATCTGAGGAATCTCTGTAGATGGTGTGATTGGGAATGCTGGCATTACATCCGGATTAATCTGTTTAATTGCGTAGGCAACGGCTTCGTTACCTGACATTCTATCTCTCTTAGCCATTTGTCACCTCTTTTTTCATTGGAACCTGTCCTTCAACCATCTCTATGGCGCCGAATGGACAGTTCACTGCACAAATTCCACATCCCTTGCAGTGGAAGTAATCAAATCTGTCTCTCTTGGAATTAACTACAGGAATACATGAATCCGGGCAAACAGGCGCACATAAGAGGCACTGCTTACATTTCTCTGGATAGAATATTGGAGTATTGGTTCTCCACTCACCTGTCTTAAAGTCCTTGGATGTAGCTCCAGCGAAGATCATAAGACCTTCTGTCAGCTCATCATGAGTAGACTGTTCATTTATCTTATTAACATCTGTTCTCATCTGGTAACCCTTTCCTATAAATATGCTTCAAGAGCAGCGAATGTATCTGTAAGGGCCTTCATATTACCCTCAATAACCTCTGGCTTCTTGGCGAACTTGTGCTCATATGAAGAACGCATCTCATTTATGAACTGGTCCTTATCCATAACACCACTTACTGCAACTGCTGCAGCTAACATAGGTGAATTAGGGAAGTATTTGCCAAGGGCTGCTACTGATATCTTACGTGCGTCTACTGTATAGACCTTACCTGTATAACCATTAAGCTTGCCTGCAATAGATGCTGCGTCCTTATCAGTGTTGACAATTACAGCACCGTTTTCCTTAAGGCCTGAAGTAACATCAACTGCCCCAAGCAGGGACTCGTCAACTACTACTACTAAGTCAGGGTTATATATATTAGAATGAACTCTGATCTCCTTATCACTTATTCTGTTGAAGGCTGTAATAGGAGCACCCATTCTCTCTGGACCATACTCAGGGAATCCCTGTACATATGCGCCTGTTTTGAAGCATACGTCGGCTAAGAGCAGGGCTGCTGTCTTGGCACCCTGGCCACCGCGACCATGCCATCTGATTTCAATACTGTTACCGTTCATGTTATATCCTTTCAAAAGTTATGCTACAAAATTTCACCCTGTCCGGGTTATTTAACCAGCACCTGGATGAGGTTAAAAATCTTAATATTAGTCTCCGGATCATAGTGAATTCCAGAGTTGTCAGTCTTGTCTATTATTGCGGTATAACCTGCCTGAGTCAAGTATGAATTGAGGTCAACACACATTACCTGATCAGTAGATACGAATCCGGCATTATACTTACTAATAAGCTCATTAGTCATTCCTGCCTTAGCTGCCTTACCATTAGGATCTACAGGACCAGCATTGAACTGGTATACGCTGTTGCAGTACTTGTAGTTAGTAAGAAGACTGGCATCCTTCTGAAGATAAGTTGCTGGGTATGATGTATATTTCTTCTTATTATAGTAGAGGTCATTAACTGCGAAGAGATTAACTACTGAATATGAGCTGCAGG
>DCIU01000099.1:0-3484 GCA_002317245.1 Lachnospiraceae bacterium UBA1718 | reverse complement strand
GATCCACCACCTTCACCGGTAATTACATACCATACATTGTTGTATTTAAATACTGCGTTATTAATGTTCTTCTTTCTCTCCTCAGTAAAGAGGTAACATTTCTCAGGTCCAACTCCATATAGTGTGCAGTTGAGTGAACATGTTCTGCTGTCGCCAATAATAATAACGCATCTGTCCCCAGGTGCTACCACTGGATTAGGATTCACAATGGGGGCTGTGGCCTCTGCTGCATTAGCCTTAATACCACACAGAGAAACCATAGCAAAGAGTGCCATGGCAAAGAATGCCATGCCTATAGTTAATTTCAAAAGACTTTTTTTGTTGATTATCATATCAAGATGCCACCTTTATTATTTTATATTCCAACTTCCATTATAGTCGTCGCCGATTCTTTCTATCAATCCCAAAGATTTTAATGTTGAAATTGCTCTATAAACTGTTTTTTCTGACTTACCTATTGCATTACTAATTATTTTGGCCGTTGCAAGGTTATTCTTTTTTATCTGCTCATATACTTCATTTTCTGTCCTGGACATCTCGCAGACATTATTATGTGCACGAGTCCTAAAGAAAGTAAAACGGAAGCCTGACTTTGTTGAGTCATATGAATAACTTACATTTTCTCTTCTACATGCTTCAAATGTTCTTGCAAACCCCGAACCAAATGACTCAATTTCATTAGTCTTAAACAAAACATTTACAATCTTTGGGTTTAACATTATTGGTTCTTCATTTTGTTCTGCAAAATCTTCCGGACAAAATCCACTTGGAAACAATCCCGGACTATATATAACCACCCGATTTTTAAACACATCAATTTCAAAAGCCGTGTTTCCACCGTATTGTCCATGCGCAAAAGCATTAATAACAATCTCTCGAATTGCCACCGACGGGATTTCAGGAGTTTCTCTCCTCATTGAGTCTCCTGTAATATCCACCTTCCAGTCTATGGACTCCATAATGTATTTAATGCCTTCGTCTATACATTCATAAATATTGCCTTCAAAATGATTTAATTTTATAAAGGTATCCTTGGATTCTGTTGCAAAGGTTGCCAGTTTTAATATCACAGGCTTATTTTTTGAGAATAATGCCTCTCCCGCTTTATTGCAAGAATCCTTATCTTTGCTAAGCAGTCCCATTTTAGACATAATTGATTGGGTATCAAATTCATGGTATTTTAATCTCCCTGATTCTAAACCACGAATAGACATACGTTTTAATAGCTCGTCATCAATGTCTCCTATTAAACAATCAGATTTTTCATTTTCCCAGGCAGAATAATCTCTTCTTCTTTGCTCAAATAATTTAGCTAATTCCAAATCCGAAATAGCCTTATCCTCATCTGCAAAACGCTCATAATATCTTCCATATGCAGAATAAGGCGCAGCGTCTCCGGAAAACTGTACCTCAATGAATCTTTTTCCATCTACCGTACTTTTTTCCTCTATCGAATACCAGCATGAAGGTTTAATATTTCCAGTAATATCACGGGATAAATAGCGCAATGTATCCTTTCCAATTACTTGCCCTGATACATCTCCATTGTCCTTCACTCCAAAGTAAATAGTTCCTTTTCCATGCTTATTTAAAATGCTTGAAATCGATATTATTGCTTCCTTTATTTCGGACGTTGTCCTTTTAAACTCAATTTGCTCAGTTTCATTTCCAATATTCATACAGTCCTCTTGGTCATATACCAATTTACTCATAGACATTATAAGATGTCCAAGAGAAAATATCAATACTTATGCCCTGTAGAATAACTCTGTTTGCACTGAGTTATTCCCATAAGAGCCCATTATTCTACAACTGATCGTAATAACAATAAGTCGACGTCATTTTTGCAGCTATAACGCAAAAGACCGAAGTCCTCAATGGACTTCGGCCTATAAACAACTTTATGTTTTTACATTTTTGATTTCACTTCCAATATCTCCTGCATTGGATAGCTACAGATTTCTGCTATTCTCTCAGGAGTTATTCCTGATACAAGCATTTTTCTAATACAGTTAATACGCTCTTCTGCTATCCCTTCCTGACGGCCTTCTTCCAATGCCTCCTGGCATCTTATCTCCATTCTATGTTCAAATGTCATATCTAGGGTCATAACCTTTATTACCTCCTGTCCTCTACCTCTCAGGAATTCTTCAAGTATATGATTCTCTATGCACCAGTCTATTGCTGTACTGATTGGTGATTCATCATTGATGGATTCGTAGTACCTTACCTTCTCAATAAACCGAGTGTATTCATTCAGGACCATACATTTATCCAGTATTCCATTATCTGAACCTGAATTAATGTTAAATACAGTGCATTTAAGTTCCAGCTCTGGACTACATTCTTTATGGCTAAACAGATCAGACAGAAGCATAACTTCTTTATTAGGTCTGTTCTTTGTCCCATTATAAAACACTACAAAATGCGGTGTGGGAATTGTTAGTTTAGCTCCAAAGAGGTCTTTGTTCTTTAACATCAACTTTAATGTTGAAGCAAGATACAAGAATGCTCTTAGTGGCATATTGGGATTATAAGTACTCTGGTGTTCATAAATGTTTATATTAGCATCCAGAATAAATGCTGCATCATTCCTGATAGTAAGTGAAATACCTTTTTCAAGTGTCACCATTTCTATCAGTTCGGGATCTGAGTAATCAGACCCATTTAATGCATTATAGACCTCCAGTGCATTCTTCTTGTCTTCCATTAACATGGAAAAAACGTCACTTTTTACTTCTCGATTTTCTACCATTTATTATCCTCCTTCATGGTAATCATGGCAGGAGAAATATAACTTTTGTCTTTCTGACACATATCTCCTGCAGTTAATAAGTTGTATTAAGCAGGTGATTGTATGCCAGACATGTTATTTGGCAGATTTGATAATCGACGTGCTTTTATTGTAATTATATCTTAATCAAATATTTCAATAATTTCAATGTTGTATTCTGGAACGAGACAATAGCAAGAGAGCGATTTAATAAAAAGCCAAAAGATATGGTGTAGATCTAACATATGATCTTGCATAAAAAAAGCTTTAAATCATACTGATTTAAAGCTTTCAAAAGCGTGCCCAGAACCGGAATCGAACCAGTGACACGAGGATTTTCAGTCCTCTGCTCTACCAACTGAGCTATCTGGGCTTACTCACTTCAGTTAAGAAGTTTTCAGTAGCGGGGATAGGATTTGAACCTATGACCTTCGGGTTATGAGCCCGACGAGCTTCCAGACTGCTCCACCCCGCGATAAGTTTTTTATGGGCAGAGGTGGATTCGAACCACCGAAGCAATTGCAGCAGATTTACAGTCTGTCCCCTTTGGCCACTCGGGAATCTGCCCATAAGGCTTATAGCCTTAAGCCGATGATCGGACTCGAACCGATAACCTGCTGATTACAAATCAGCTGCTCTGCCAATTGAGCCACATCGGCGTACAAAATAATACGCATATTAAATTGTAGTGGGACCTACAGGGCTCGAACC
>DCIU01000087.1:7489-8949 GCA_002317245.1 Lachnospiraceae bacterium UBA1718 | reverse complement strand
GCTACCTGTGCAATTATCTCTCCACCTTCCTGAATAGCTCTGATTAACTGGAATATCTGTGACTTATCTGCAATAGCACCGAATGGACAGCTAACCATACACTGGCCACAGGATACACACTTGTCATTATTGATAATAGCTCTGCCCTTCTCATCATTCTCAATGGCACCGACACCACAGGCCTGTGCACATGGTCTTACCTGATGAGTAATGGCATCATATGGGCATATTGCCTTACACTTACCGCACTTAATGCAGAGGTCAGGATCAATATGTGACTTACCATTCCTGAAGCTTATTGCACCCTTAGGACATACCTCTCTACAAGGATGTGCTACACATCCCATGCATCTATCCGTTACCATGTATGAATTCACAGGGCATGAATTACAGGCAGAAGGAATAACCTGCATTAAAGGTGGCTCGTAATACTTTGCAGCAATATCACTCTCTGCAAGTCCCTGAGTAAGATGACTAGGCTTATTCTCAGGTCTTAAGGAAAGACCCAGCGCAAGACGAAGCCTCTCACGAACGATAGCTCGTTCTCTGTAAATATTCTCACGATATTCCGGCTCATCATAATCGATAATCTTATATGGTAAAGCTTCCATGTCATCGATTAGATTCTCTGAATTATATGCCAGATTGGCAACCTCTCTAAAAATGCGTCGGCGCATCTTGCGGACCGATGTATCAATGCCTCTCATAAAACTCCTTAAACTATCTGATTATCTTGCATCTCCAAGGAAGAATAAAGCAACCGTTCCACAACCTGTATGTGAACCAATAGTAGGTCCAATATAGTTAATCATGAAACTGGTAATGCCGAATCTACTCTTAATCTCATCAGCAACAAACTGGGCATCTTCTTCGCAATCACTATGACTGATAAATACAATATCATTCTTATCAGCATAAGATCCCATATGTTCGCCCATATAGTCTACAAGAGACTTAAGCGACTTCTTACGGCCTCTTACTGTAAAGAGATTAATGAGGTGTCCCTCATCATCAACATGAAGAACTGGCTTAATGTTAACAATTGATCCAACAATTGCTGAGCCTCTGCTTACTCTTCCACCTCTATACAAGTGGAAAAGATCGTCTACTGTGAATGAATGAACAATATTAAGCTTATGGTCCTCAAGCCACTTGGCATTCTCTTCGAGAGTCATTCCTGCATCTCTGTTAGCCAGTGCATAATGAACAAGAAGTCCCTCTCCCATTGATGCACAGAGTGAATCAATTACATATATATTAAGATCAGGATTCTCCTCCCTAAGCTCTTCAGCTGCAATCTTAACGCTGTTAACTGTTCCACTTAGGCCAGATGAGAAACTAATAACAAGGATGTTCTTAGTCTCCTCCATGTATTTCTCAATAACTCTTCTTGCCTGATCAGGATTAACCTGAGAAGTAGTTGGCATCTCACCATTTCTTACTCTCTCATAGAAAACCTT
>DCIU01000087.1:3505-7424 GCA_002317245.1 Lachnospiraceae bacterium UBA1718 | reverse complement strand
GTAAGAAAGCTTCATGATACCAAGTTCATTACCAGCAATATAGCCTAATGGCAAGTCCGCTGTAGTATCAGTAATAATCTTATAGTCGAACATATCTCCTCCTTAAGACATACATATAATTTTCTGTTAATAAAAAAACAAAGTACGTCTCGATTATAATAACACTATTCTCTATATTTTTGAAGAAAAATCGCAACAAAATAGGACCCTCTGCATTTTCTATAATGCCACGAGGGTCCCACTGATTATTTCGTACTATAGTTCTGGCAATGAATAACTGGCTGTATTGGGTCAGTCTGCTTAAGTGTCTCCTGAACGTCAATTACTCTCTGGTTAGAGCTGCCCTTCCAAAGAAGCTTAGTGTCCTTAAGGTCAATCTTGAACTCTCCATCTACAACAACATCTATGTTCTTCATCATAGGATAATGCCAGATATCCTTCCAATCAGAGCCTGTATATAACCATATAGTCTTATTAGGATACTTCTCTTTTACTTCCTGAACAAAAGCTCTTACATCAAGTCTGTTAGCTGAATGAAGAGGATCACCACCTGACAATGTAAGACCTGAGATATAGTCCTGATCTAACTGCTCGAATATCTCAGCCTTAGCTGCATCGTCAAAGAGAAGTCCACCATCTGGATCCCATGTAATAGGATTCTGACATTCCTTACAGCAGTGGTCACAACCCGAAACCCAGAGTACTACTCGCAGACCATCGCCGTTAAGCATGTCGTCCTTTGTAATATTATGATATCTCATGCTACATTGACTTCCTTTCTGCGATCTCTGCCATCTTGGCAGCGTTCAGTCTTGTATCTCCATGAACTCTTGAATATGAAAGATATCCATTCATTCTGTCGATCTTAGTAAGGTTCTTAGAACCACATTTTGGACATACATCCATCTCAAGTTCCTGGTGACCGCAATCATCGCAGTAAGCAAGACTTAAGTTAACACCCTCGTAGAGGCCCATTTCCATTGCTCTTCTTATAAGAGTCTTAATAGCCTCAAGGTTATAATCTATAGGATACTTAACATACTGAATCTTACCGCCGTTGCAGAGCTCCCAGAATCTGTACTCACAGTTCTGCTTCTGAATAGGTGTAATATCTTCAGTAACATGACAGTGGAATGAGTTAGAAACATAGTCTCTGTCTGATACACCTTCAACAATTCCGTACTTCTTTCTGAACTGCTGAACCTGGAGACCACAGAGGTTCTCTGCTGGTGTACCGTAGATAGCATAAAGGTTGCCATCTTCTTCCTTGAACTCGTTAATCTTCTGATTAATGTGCTCAAGAACTTCCAATGCAAATGCGCCATCTTCAACCAGTGACTTGCCATTGTAGAGCATCTGAAGCTCATTAAATGCTGTAATACCGAAGGAAGCTGTAGCAGACTTAAGGATTGGCTTAATCTTGTCACCAAGCTTAAGGTTACCTCCAAGGAAACCACCCTCACAATATGCAAGTGGATTAGTAGAGGCTCTCATCTCTCCAAGGTAAGCATATGTACGAATATGAAGCTGACGAATAAGGTTAAGATAGTAGTCTAATAATTCGTAGAAGTCCTTACTCTCCTGGCGAGCCTTGGCAAGGATCATAGGAAGATGAAGACTTACTGCACCAATATTGAAACGTCCGACGAAGATAGGTGTATCAGCATCATCTGCTGGATGCATACCACCTCTCTCATACCAAGGACTTAAGAAAGCTCTACAGCCCATAGGCGAGATAATCTTGCCATACTGCTTATACATGCTGGCAATATAGCCCTTACCAGTGAGTGACAGCCAGTCTGGATACATAGTCTTGGCAGAGCACTTAACACCTGCCTCAAATACATCTTCAAGTGGCTTACCTGGTCCATGAAGGTTCTCATCATATAAGAATACAATCTTAGGGAAGAGAACTGGCTTCTTGCAGTCAGACTTACCCTGTCCTCTACGACGTACATTGAGCATAGAAATAGTTGCAAGCTTTGCAAATCTTCCTGTACCTGTACCAGCAGTAACAGTAATAAATGGATAGTCACCTCTTGATGAAGCAACTGTATTAAACTTATACTCCCAACCCTGGAAGCCCTGCTCCATCTCTCTTACAACATCTGCATAGCTCTCTGCTTCTGCCATCTCAGGATCAATACCAAGCTTGGCATACTTATTCAGGTACTTCTTATAAGACTTCTCAGCATATGGCTCAAGAATCTCATCAACTGAAGGGACAGTGAATCCACCATACTGCTGTGAAGCAGCAGAAAGAACGATATCACCTATAACGTCAAAGGCTGTATCAAGAGTCTTAGGCTCGTTATACCAGATATTACCCATCTCAAAGCCGCCAGAAAGTACATTCTTAACGTCAAAAAGACAGCAGTTCATAGTATCTCTTCTGGCAGACATATCATGGATATAGATATAGCCGTCACGACATGCCTGAATCTCCTCTGTTGTAAGGAAGAACTTCTGATATAATTCCTTGTTCAACTGGTTGAATATAAGGGATCTCTTAGTAGATACAAGGGCAGAATCAGTATTAGCATTCTCCTTATCACCAATGTACATAATAGACTGACTCTTCTTATATACATCGTCCAGCATGCCAACGAAATCCTGCTTGTAGTTACGATAGTCACGATAGGACTTGGCAACAATAGGCTTGACCTGCTCAAGAGCACTCTCAACTATGTTATGCATAATTGGAATAGGCACATCATTAGTCTCAAGTTCGTCAACCTTCTTAACAACGAACTCACATATAAGTTCCTTCTCCTCATCTGTGAACTTGGTTAATGCTCTGTATGCACTCTTGCCAACGGCAACAATAACCTTCTGAACGTTGAATTCCTCGCGGCTCCCATCCTTCTTAATAACATAGACAGGTGAAGATGGCTTGAACTTATCTCCGTAATAATTGTCCTTATTCTCTACTGCTGGCTCGATATAATCTGCCATGTTGCTCCCTCCAAATAAAAAAATATATTAACATACAATATTTTGTAATCACACCACAATATCTTGTGGCTTTTTCTAGTATATCTAACTAAAGGTAGTATGTCAAAAGAAAAAGTGTACAAAATGAAGAACAATTTTTTGTGTAATATTTTTGGAGTTTTTTATAGAAAAAAGGGACGTTCCTAAGAACGTCCCTAAAATACCTAATTTTTACTCTGTAGTAGCAGTGGCCTCTGCAGCTGCCTCCTTGGCATTCTTATTCTTTCTGACCTTAATGCCAGCAAAAACGGCTGCCACTATGCATACTGCAAAAATTACATATACTAACAAATATGATAAAAATGAATTCAAAAATAACATAATTAACCCTCCAAAAGTCACCTAGATAATAGTAGCACCAGGAACAATGTCAGTCAATATGTAGTGTCATTAATTAATACTTGCCTAATAATTAATGCTCTACCTTCTCATGCTTGATAATCTTGCCTACTCTCTCTAACTGGTAAGGGATAATAGCCTTGAACTTATCTTCAGCCTTAACCATTGTTGAGCATTCTGGATGATCTCTGTGAAGGTGAATTGCATCGAATTCACAACGTGTTGTACAAACACCACATCCAATACACTTATTAGAGTCAACTACTGTAGCACCACAGCCAAGACATCTGCTTGTCTCAGTCTTAATCTGCTCCTCAGTGAATGTCTTATGGCCATCCTTGAAGCTGTTCTTAGGAAGACTAGGATCAGTTCCTGGAATCTGACGCTTAGAAGTATCATAACTGTCAACACTGATATTAGTCTTGTCAAGCTCATTGAACTCCCATCTGTTACGTCCAATAGTCATATGACCACCCTGAACGAATCTGTGGAGTGATTCAGCAACATGATGTCCTGTAGCAATTGCATCAATAGCGAACTTAGGTCCTGTAAGCACATCACCACCAACGAAGATATCTGGCTGACC
>DCIU01000087.1:2707-3342 GCA_002317245.1 Lachnospiraceae bacterium UBA1718 | reverse complement strand
CCCTCTGCATTCTTAACAGACAGACACTTCTTGAATACGATGCCAGATACCTTACCATCTGTAACAAGAACCTCCTTAGGTCCCCAGCCACAGTTAATCTTAACACCGTCTTCCTTAGCCTCACGTACTTCCTCGTCAGAAGCAGGCATTTCTTCTGCTGACTCAAGACAGAGCATATCAACAGTTGCAGCACCATTTCTAGCAGATACTCTTGCAGCATCGATAGCAACATTACCACCACCAACTACTACAACCTTACCATCAAATGGTACGCCACCGCAGTTAGCTTCATGTAAGTACTCAATAGCTGTTGTTGTACCTTCTGCGTCGTCATTAGCCACGCCTGGGCGACGGCCTGTTGAACATCCAATTGCAATATAGAATGCCTTGTAGCCCTGTGCACGAAGCTCATCAAGAGTAATATCCTTGCCAACTTCTACACCAGTCTTAATCTCTACACCCATCTCGCGCATAATATCGATCTCTGCAGCGATTACATCCTTCTCAAGCTTATATGAAGGAATACCATAACGAAGCATACCACCTGGCTCTTCGCTCTTCTCAAATACTGTAGGTCTGTAACCAAGATTAGCAAGATAGTAAGCAGCTGAGAGTCCTGAAGGACCACCACCAAT
>DCIU01000087.1:0-2570 GCA_002317245.1 Lachnospiraceae bacterium UBA1718 | reverse complement strand
ATTGCAATTGCCTCGTCGATTGTTCCACGAGTACAAGCATCCTCACATCTTCTATTACATACACGACCACATACTGCAGGGAATGGATTGTTTCTCTTAATAAGAGCTAAAGCTTCCTGGTATCTTCCCTGAGCAGCCATACGAAGGTATCCCTGAACTGCGATATGAGCTGGACAAGCTGCCTTACAAGGAGCTGTACCTGTCTCATGAGAGTTAGTACGGTTATTATCTCTGTAATCTACATCATACTTGTCCTTGCCCCACTTAACTGCATCTGGGAGCTCCTGCTTAGGATACTGAACCTCAGATCCATCCTTAGTGCAGAGCTTCTGACCAAGTCTTGTAGCACCAGCTGGACATACCTCAACACAACGTCCACAAGCCACACACTTATCCTTCTCAACATGAGCAACATAAGCTGAACGTGACATATTAGGAGTATTGAATAACTGTGATGTTCTAAGAGCATTACAGATATTTACATTACAGTTACAGATACCGAAGATCTTGTTCTCGCCATCAATATTAGTAATCTGATGAACATAACCGTTCTCATCAGCTCTCTTTAAGATAGCCATTGCCTCTTCGTATGTAATATCATGACCCTTACCAGTCTCACGACAGTAGTCAGCGAAGTCACCAACACCAATACACCATCCGAAATCATCATCAGCAACACCTTCGCCAATAACCTTTCTTGATGCACGGCATGAACAACGTCCAACACCGATATGTCCTTCGTATTTCTTAAGCCAGTATGAGAGGTGCTCAATATCTACTGACTGATTCTCCATCTCGATAGCCTTCTCAACAGGAATAACGTGCATACCAACACCTGCACCTCCTGGTGGGATCATCTGTGTAATACCATCCAGTGGAATATAAGTCATTCTCTCGAAGAATGAAGCCACATCTGGATGGTCCTCAAGTCTATGATTGCTTCTGTCGTTAACATCCTTATTCTCTTCCATGTTGAAGAGCTCAGCTGAACCTGGAACGAACATTGGAAGACAGTATCTTCTCTCGCTCTGTGGAGCAATACGGCCATTATGATCATAGTGATCGCCGTAATCGTACTCAAGAAGTCCGATATAAGACATCTCATCAAGAAGCTTCTGGAGTGCTTCCTTACCTTCCTTAGCAACCTTCTCCTTGTTAAGTGCGCAGAGCTCATCAAAGGTATAATGAACTCTCTTCTTCATAGTGAGACCGACCTCAGCCATCTCCTCTGTAATAATCTCAGCAAGTCCCCAGTATTCTGGATCCTCAACCTTAACGCCACCAATCATATGACCAGCAACATCTGTGATCTTCTTGCCCAGTGCAATAATCTTCTGACTTGGCTCTTTATCATTCTTATGATTAGCAGGCCATCTATTGTACTGTTCCATATCAAATGCCATACTTTACTATTCCCCTTTCTTGAAATGTAACTCCTTAAGACCCTCAACTTCATCACAAATTTCCTGCAAATTGCATACTGAGCAGTCCATATTAAGCGTGTTAAAAATGTGGTCAATTGTTTTTGTTATCCCCTCAGATTCCTTGGCGAGGCTCTCAAGGGTTATATAATCATATGTATCATCAGTTATATATATATTCCTAACTGCTTCAACATTAGGATCCTTTTTGAATGCATTAGCCATCATACTGCCTACTATGTTAAAAGTGAGGCCACTGGCTAATGCGTCCTTTCCTACTCTTACGCTCTCCCTGTGCTTGGAAGAAGATACCCTCATCATATATCCCTTAGGATAGAAGTGATATCTCACATATTCTAGCTTCCTTATAGCATTATAGAGCTTCTCTCCTTCTCCAATTGTCTGGGGGTTAACTCTGACAATAGAGATTCTTGCATAATTCTTCTCTCCCTTAATGTCCTTAAGGTCGGGACCAATTACAGTAACTGAATCCTCTGGCACTAATTCCCTGCTATCAGTAATAAGGGTTAGGCCAACTGCCTTTCCTCTCTCATCGCCTAGTTCAAAAGCCATGTCAGACTTGAGAATCATACTCCGGTCAGATATCTCTTCCCAGTCCGTATCCTCAGTCGCAGTCACTTTTGCCCCATAAGAAGAAGTTGAATCAATAATATTGTTAATTATTCTGTCGTATAGCTTCATCTTACAAATGTGTATCTCTGTCTATCTTGTCGTAATGCTTCATGAACAGTGGCTCAAGCTTGGATAAGAGCTTCATGTCCAGATTGAAGAAATAAACAACAAATGTAAGCAGGAAGAAGGCTACGGCAATAATTACTAATATAAGTAAAACATGTAGAAATGTTGCCATTACTTATTCATTCCTTTCTGACGTGCATACTCCGCTGCTCCAAGGGCACCCATAAGCTGTGGATCTATTGGAAGGTCAATAACCTTCAGATTAAGAACCTGCTCGATAGCGGCCTTAAGTCCATCATTCTTAGCACATCCACCAGTAAGTGTTATCGAATTGGTAGCACCAGCCTTCTTGCTCATTACGAAGCATCTCTTAGCTACTGCAAGCTCAATTCCAGCTGCAATCTCATCCATAGGCTTGCCCTCACCAACAAGGGAAATAACCTCTGACTC
>DCIU01000091.1:7863-15672 GCA_002317245.1 Lachnospiraceae bacterium UBA1718 | reverse complement strand
GCTCTTAGAATAATTGAGAGTAATGGTACACTTGGCGAGAGCGAGATGCCTGGAGCTCGTAAGGTGCTTACAGCGGCAGCACTTACATATGTTGCAGCAGCGGCTTCGTCAGTTATGCAGTTGCTTAGGCTTGTTTTGCTGAATAACCGCAGGGGCAGAAGGTAGCAGATGAGCGATAAGGTAAATACTGTTATTAATAGAATAAAGGCAACTGGGCTCTTTGATCTCGACTCTGGATTATCCTACTGTGGTGATGAAGAGGGATATGTTGAGATATTGGAGCAGAGTCCCTATACATTTGAGAGCAGTCTGGGGAACTTATGCAAGTTCTTCGACATTGGACTCAGTGCTTCTGATGAGAGCAATGTGACAGAGTACAGAGTTGTTGCACATTCGATTAAGAGTACAGCACGACTTCTCGGCTACACTGATCTCTTCGAGATTGGGTTGACTTCGGAGATGGCAGCCAGAGAGATGGATATAGATAAGGCTATTGCCAACCATCAGGTACTGGTGGATAAGACCAATGAGACTATAGCCATGATTCGTGGCTTTTTCGAGGATGTAGAAGAAGAAAAGGTTGCTGATATCTCAAGCGGCGATGAGCTCACAGAGATTCTTGAGGCTATCAGGGCTGCCGCGGAAGACTTCGACATTGATGGAATGGATGACGGGGTTAAGCGGCTTAAGGCGGACAATCTGCCTGATGCAGTAGTAGAACGCAGGAAGGATTTGATTTCAGCTGTGGCTAATATTGATACAGATGAAGTGATTGACATTATAGATTCTATTTTAGAGAACATTTAACGAGGCGGAGAGAGATATGGGGAAGCTTAAGAGTACAGTATTACTTGTAGATGATAGCCCACTGTTTTTAAGACAGGCTAAGGCTATGCTTGAAGAGAAATATGACGTTGCTGTAGCGACTTCCGGAGATAGAGCGCTTATTATGCTTGATAAGGTTATGCCTTCTGTTATTCTGCTGGATTATGAGATGCCAGGTATGAATGGCAAGGAGACTTTTGAGGCTATCAGAAGAATGCCACAGTTCGCTTTTATTCCTATTCTCTTCCTTACAGCTGTTGCTGATGCTGCACATATTAAGGATGTGCTTAAGCTGCGTCCAGATGGATATATATTAAAGCCGGTTACTAAGTCTGAGCTTCTTAAGAGAGTTGGCGAAGCCAACGGCGAGATATTCTGGGAAAACTAATATATTATATATATAGAAGAAACACAATCGCATTTTGAACATTTGAACACGCACCATTCGTGCGTGTTTGTCTGGCACAGATTCCTGTGCAATTTCCCCTAAGCCACGGAAAATTTTAGTAAAAAATAGCTTGCTATTCAAAAAAACTTGATGTATATTGAACAACGTGACCAAAAAATGGGCACAAAAATGTATTCGGAGAAGTTTATGGCAAAGTATTTAGTAATCGTTGAGTCGCCAACCAAGGTTAAGACTGTAGGCAAATTCCTGGGTGCCAATTATAAGGTTATGGCCAGCCAGGGACATGTAAGGGATCTTCCAAAGTCTGCCTTAGGTATTGATGTTGAGGGCGATTTTGAACCACATTACATTACAATCAGAGGAAAGGGTGATATCCTTGCTTCGCTTCGTAAGGAAGTGAAGAAGGCGGAGAAGATCTATCTTGCAACTGACCCTGACCGCGAGGGAGAAGCTATTAGCTGGCACCTCATTGCGGCCCTCAAACTTGAAGATAAAAAGGTATATAGAATTACATTCAACGAGATTACTAAGAATGCCGTTAAGGAAAGTCTTAAGAATGCTCGTGAGATTGATATGAATCTTGTTGATGCGCAGCAGGCAAGAAGATGCCTGGACCGTGTGGTTGGATATGAGATTTCGCCGGTTCTCTGGGCTAAGGTTAAGAGAGGCCTGTCAGCAGGCCGCGTTCAGTCGGTTGCTCTTCGTATTGTGTGCGACAGGGAGCAGGAGATTAGCGAGTTTGTTCCTGAAGAGTACTGGACAATTGATGCGGTTCTGGGAGTACCTGGAAGCAAGAAGACTATCGCTGCCAAGTATGTTGGTAAGGATGATGACAAGATCGACAGCAAGGAAGCTGCTGATGCTGTTATGAAGGAACTTACTGGCAAGGAGATGAAGATTGTGGATATTAAGAAGGGTGAGAGGACTAAGAAGATGCCTCTTCCATTCACTACATCTACTCTTCAGCAGGAGGCCAGCAAGGCTCTTAATTTCTCAACCCAGAAGACAATGCGTGTTGCACAGCAGCTTTACGAAGGCGTTGAGGTCAAGGGTCAGGGTACAGTAGGTCTTATCTCTTACTTAAGAACTGACAGTACAAGAATATCTGATGAAGCTGATGCGGCAGCCAGAGACTTTATAGCTAAGCAGTATGGCAATAAATATGTGGCAGATAAGGAATCGATGCCTAAGAGCAATAAGAAGATTCAGGATGCTCATGAGGCTATCAGACCTACAGACGTTACAAGAACGCCAATTTTATTAAAAGATGATTTAACAAAAGAGCAGTTTAGACTCTATCAGCTTATCTGGAAGAGGTTTGTTGCAAGCCGTATGGCTGCAGCTGTTTACGATACGGTAAGTGCAAAGTTTGACTGCGGAGGGCACAAGTTCAGCGCTGCTACCAGCAGTATTGGATTCGATGGATTCATGTCAGTATATGTTGATGCAGATGAGGAGAAGACATCGGCTAATGCAGTACTTGCCAATCTGAAGGCAGATTCTCAGGTGCTTGTTAACGAGGTTAATCCTACTGGACACTTTACACAGCCAGCCCCTCACTATACTGAGGCAAGTCTTGTACATGCCATGGAAGAGCTGGGAATTGGCCGTCCATCTACATATGCTACAACTATCACAACTATTCTTGGCAGAAGATACATTGTAAAAGAGGGCAAGAATCTCTTCGTTACAGAGATTGGTGATATTGTTAATAACCTTATGAAGGATGCCTTCCCTCAGATTGTTGATGTCGACTTCACAGCTACCATGGAGACACTTCTTGATGGTGTTGAAGAGGGAACTGTTAAGTGGAAGGCAATCATTGAGAACTTCTACCCGGATCTTAAGGAAGCTGTCGATAAAGCTGAATCCGCTATAGAGAAGGTTGAGATTAAGGATGAGACTTCTGGTGAGCTCTGCGAAGAGTGCGGAAGACCGATGAATATTAAGTATGGTCCTCACGGAAGATTTCAGGCATGCTCAGGTTTCCCTGAGTGTCGTCATACTAAGCCATATTTCGAGAAGATTGGCGTGGCCTGCCCTAAGTGCGGCGAGGATATTGTCATCAAGGCTACCCGTAAGGGAAGAAGATACTACGGCTGTATCAATAATCCTGCATGCGATTTCATGGTATGGCAGCGTCCGTCAGGTAAGGCTTGTCCTAAGTGCGGACAGTCCCTTCTTGTTAAGGGCAGCAAGCTTGTGTGCATGAATGATGAGTGTGGCTATTCAGAAGATGATGTAAAGGCTGAATAGTGTCTGCATTTGTGAAAATAGTTAAAAAATAGATGTTATTATATGGCTAAATGGTCAAAATGACCAAAAATGATTGAAATTGTCAGACAAATACATTATAATACCTCCATACCGTGGGTGTGGAGGTATTTTTTATGAGTAGCGTACAACTATTGGATAAGACCAGGAAGATAGGAAAGCTTTTGCATAACAACAATTCCAGCAAGGTTGTTTTTAACGACATCTGTATTGTTATGCGCGAGATTCTTGAGAGCAACGTGCTTGTTATCAGCCGCAAGGGTAAGGTTCTGGGTATAGATAATGACCCACACGTAGAGCCTATTCATGAGCTAATCAAGGACAAGGTTGGCGGATTTATCGACGGTATGCTCAATGAGAGAATGCTATCAGTTCTGTCTACCAAGGAGAATGTTAACCTTGCAACCCTGGGATTTGAGGGTGAGGCAGTTAAGAGATATACGGCCATCATTGCTCCGATTGATATAGCGGGCGAGCGTCTTGGCACGCTTTTTGTCTATAAGGACGGCGAGTTCTATGATATTGACGATATTATTCTGTGCGAGTATGGAACGACGGTTGTGGGCTTAGAGATGCTGCGCGCCGTTAATGAGGAGAATGCGGAGGAATCCCGCAAGATTGCGGTAGTTAAGTCGGCTATTTCTACTCTTTCCTTCTCTGAGATGGAGGCTATCGTTCATATCTTTGATGAGCTTGATGGCATGGAGGGTATCCTTGTTGCCAGCAAGATTGCGGACAGAGTTGGTATTACCAGAAGTGTAATTGTTAATGCTCTAAGGAAGTTCGAGAGCGCCGGCGTAATTGAGTCTAGGAGCTCGGGCATGAAGGGAACCTACATTAAGGTTCTTAATGACGTTGTTTTTGAGGAGATTGATAAGCTCCGTAAGGGCACCAGTAGCAAATAGTATTCAGGATATTTGCGCTTCTGCCGATATAAATATAAAGGACTGACCAGATTAAAAGGATTTATTGCTTGCAATAGGTCCTTTTTGCTTTTTTATTAGGGTAAAAATGACGGCGACTAATAACCCCGCCCTTCTCACATTATCTTGTGCTTTTATTTGACAAAAAATACTAGATAATGTGCCTAAAGGCTTGTTTTTTCTGGCCAATACAGTATAATAGAATAGGGTGCGCGTATTGGGCTTACTATGCCTGTTATTCGCACATATAGGAGAGGAAAAATGATTAATTCCAACGCTTTTGACTACATCAATGTCCTTGATAAGGCAGCAGATGCATCAGCTCTTCGTAATCAGCTGATCGCCAATAATATTGCCAACCAGGATACACCTGGATACAAGAGACAGGATGTTAACTTCGAGGACCAGCTGAAGACTGCACTCAGAAGCAGCAAGTACACATCAATTGATGATAAGGTTGCCAATGTTCGTATGAGTGCCCTTAATGCAAGACAGTTCACAGACTATGGTGACTATTCCTACAGGCTTGACGAGAACAATGTTGATCCTGAACAGGAGCAGGTAGCGCTTGCTGCCAATCAGCTTAAGTACCAGGGACTTATGTCCAGTCTTAATGCTGAGTTCAGTAACCTTAAGACTGTTATGAAGTAAGGAGGGTTAGCTAATGGGAATGTTTGATTCTTTTAATATTAACGCATCTGGTCTTACAGCTCAGAGATATCGTATGGATGTTATCTCAGAGAATGTAGCCAATGCCAATACTACACGTACTGAGGATGGAACACCTTATAAGCGTAAGGTTGTAACCTTCGAAGAGAAGAATGGTGGAACACCTAACTTCAGTACCATATTTGGACGCTGCACAGACAGATACAGTGCCAAGGGCGTTAAGGTAAGCGGCACCTTTGAAGACAGCTCTGAAGGCAATATGGTATATGATCCATCCCATCCGGATGCTGATGAGAATGGATACGTTACATATCCTAATGTTAACATCATCACTGAGATGACCAACCTCATTGATGCCAGCAGGTCATATGAGGCCAATGCAACAGCCTTTGAAGCAAGCAAGTCCATTGCACAGCAGGGACTTCAGATTGGTAACAGCTGATATTAAATAGGAGATTCTAATGGCATTAGATATTACAAGCCTTTATAACATATCAAGTGGAGCAGTTAAGAATGCATATGACACATCCAATGTTGGCGTAAGTGCCAAGGAGGATACCACAGAGGCCTTCTCAACATTTTTCGATGCTGCACTTAATAATATTAACGAGACTAACTCATATCTCTCAGACGCAGAGAATGAAGAGCTCAAGTTCGCTATGGGTCTTACAGATAATACACATGATTTGTCCGTAGCACTTCAGAAGGCATCTACAGCCCTTCAGTATACAGTTGCTGTAAGGGATAAGCTGCTTGATGCATACAAGGAGATAATGAACATTAACATTTAATGTTAGGAACATGTAGGGGAGCCAGTGATGGTTGACAAGTTAAAAGAAATACCTAAGAAAATATTGGAGTGGTGGAATAAATTTTCATCAAAACAGAAGACCATTATTGTATCTGTTGCGGCAGGTGTGGTAGTGGCTTTTGCCATACTTATCACACTGGTTACCAGACCTGTTTATGATGTTTTAGTTACCACAGAATCTACAAAAGAGACTTCACAGATTACAACTCTCCTTGATGGAGACAGTATTACATACCAGGTGTCGGATGACGGATATCAGATTAGAGTCTTAAGATCTCAGAAGTCCCAGGCGACTCTTCTTCTGGGAGCTAATAATATACCGACTCAGGGATATGATCTTTCGAATGTTACCAGTGGTGGTTTCTCAACCACTGAGTCAGATAAGCAGAGACAGTACAAGCTCTATCTTGAGAGCCTTATGGAGACAGATCTCCAGGGAATGGCTAATATCAAGTCTGCTACAGTTCAGCTCAACCTTCCTCAGAATGATGGAACACTTATCTCCAAGAAGGAAGACAGCTCTGCGGCAATTATGATTGAGCCTGAAGGCGAGTTCACTCAGGACAATGCAGCGACAGTGGCTAAGTTCGTTATGACAGCACTGGGCAATGCAGATATCTCCAATATTACAATTATCGATAACGAAGGTAACCTTCTGTTCTCTGGCGATGAGTCATATTCAGTAACAGGCAATGCCACTTCGCAGATGGGTGTTAAGCAGCAGACTGAGCAGCTTCTCCAGGCTGAGGTCAAGAAGGTTCTACTTGGTACTAATGAGTACAACCTGATAGAGGTATCGACTAATCTTGAACTGGATTTCTCTACAACAGAGAAGACTCAGCATGACTATACTCCTGCTGATGGACAGTCACAGGGCGTGCTCAGTCACGAGGACACATATAATTCAGAGGCATCTGGAGGAACAAGTGGTGTTCCTGGCACGGATTCCAACGGAGAAGACGGAACAACATATGTAATTCAGGATCAGCAGAATTCAAGCTCTACTGTAACTGAAGAATCAAGGGATTATCTGCCTAATGAGACTATTACTCAGACTACAATTCCTGCAGGACTGATTAACTATAGCAATTCATCCCTCTCTGTAGCAGCAATTAAGTATAAGGTGCTTAAGGAGGAGGATGCTAAGACCCAGGGACTTTTGGATGGCGTATCTTGGGATGAATACAAGCTGGCTAATTCTGAGAGAACTAAGATCGAGACAGATGAGGATCTTATCGATATGGTTGCCAAGGCAAGTGGTATTTCTGCTGAGAATATCAGCTTCGTATCCTATGAGGAGCCATTATTTATTGATAAGGAATCAGCTAATATCAACATTACTGATATTATCCAGATTGTACTGATTATCGTGATTCTTGGATTGCTTGCCTTTGTAATCTTGAGAAGCATGAAGACAGATACTACTCAGGAGGTTGAGGAGGAACTTTCAGTTGAGACCCTTCTTCAGTCTACTCCTCAGGAAGAGCTTGAAGATATCGAGTTAGAGACTAAGTCAGAGACTCGTAAGATGATAGAGAAATTTGTTGATGAGAATCCAGAGAGTGCAGCTGCACTGCTTCGTAACTGGCTCAATGAGGACTGGGATTAATAATACAGAGGTTTTAGATGGCTAAAGCAGCGATGGAAGAAAGATTAACAGGACTTCAGAAGTCCGCAATATTACTGATTGCTCTGGGACCAGAGAAGTCTGCGACAATTTTTAAGCACCTTAAGGAAGAGGAGATAGAAGAACTTACCCTTGAGATTGCTAATACAAGAAGTATTACTCCTCAGGTCAAGGATGCTGTAGTAGATGAGTTCTATCAGGTATGTCTTGCCCAGCAGTATATTGCTGAAGGTGGTATTGGATATGCCAAGGAACTTCTTGAGAAGGCTCT
>DCIU01000091.1:0-7667 GCA_002317245.1 Lachnospiraceae bacterium UBA1718 | reverse complement strand
CCAGAGAGACAGGCAGATGTTGCCAAGAGAGTTGCCCTTATGGATCGTACTTCTCCTGATGTTATCAAGGAAGTTGAGAAGATTCTTGAGAGTAAGCTTGCCAGCTTAGTTAACCAGGATTACACCATTGTTGGTGGTGTTGACCAGGTAGTAGAGATTTTGAACTCTGTAGACCGTGGTACAGAGAAGCATATTATGGAAGTTCTGGAGATCGAGGAGCCAGAGCTTGCAGACGAGATCAGAAAGAAAATGTTCGTATTCGAGGATATTCTGTTGCTTGATGACAGAGCTATTCAGAGAGTACTTAGAGACGTTGATAATAACGACCTTGGTCTTGCCCTTAAGGGTAGCAACGAGCAGGTGCAGGGTGCAATCTTCAACAACCTGTCTAAGCGACTTGCAACTATGATCAAGGAAGATATGGAATTCATGGGTCCTGTACGTATGAAGGATGTTGAGGAGGCTCAGCAGAAGATTGTTAATATCATACGTAAGCTAGAGGATTCTGGCGAGATTGTAATCTCAAGAGGCGGAGGCGACGAGATCATTGTCTAAAGCAGATATTAAAGGTAGTAACCTGGTTAAGGGATATCGCCTTGCTGGAATTCAGGCAGAGACTAGAGTTATTGACTCTAATAGTTCTATCCAGGAAAAATTAGAGAGAATTCGCTTTGTGATGCCCGCGATGCCTAAGGAGACCAATCGGGATGAGGGTTCGGAGCCGGAATTCGTCGATGGCCTTGATGCTCTTATGTTGGATGCTCTGACTACGGATAGTGAGGAGGGATTTGACGAGGATGGCAATCCTGTATCCAACATAATTAAGGCGGGGGTGCCAGAACAGGCAATGCCAGTATATGATGGTCCCACACCAGAGGAGCTTATAGCGGATGCGGAAGCTCAGATAGAAGAGATGCGTCAGGCTGCAGAGGCAGATATAGAGGCGGCTAAGGCAGAGGCATATAACGAAGGAATGAATGCCGGCTATAACGACGGAATGGCCAAGGCTAATGCGGAGGTTCAGGCTGCATGGCAGGAACTTGAACAGGCAAGAGTTCAGTTTAATGCAGAGTGCGAACAGTATATAGCAGATATAGAGCCGGAATTCATTAAGACTCTTACTGCAATATATGAGAAGGTTATTCAGATTAACCTAAGCGATCAGCAGGATGTAATTGTGAAGCTTTTGCATAATACTCTTTCACAGATTGAGAGCGGCAAGAATTATCTAATACATGTCAGTGCTGATGACTATGCTTACGTCAGCGAGAACAGGGCTAAGCTTATAACAGCTTCTATGCCTGATGATGTAACAATAGATATCGTTGAGGATTTCGCCATGAAGGCGGGAGATGCAATGATAGAGACTGCAAGTGGAATATATGACTGTGGCGTAGGCACACAGATGGAGACACTTAAGAAAAAACTTGAAATATTGTCCTTTACACCATAATCAGAGGACGAAAACTAAATTTAGCTGGAGGAAGACTTGGAAGCATCTAGAATTCGATTTGAAAAATATATGAATCTGTGCGACGAGTCTTTTTTTACTAAAAAGGGCAAAATCGTAAATGTTGTCGGACTCACAATTGAGTCTGCAGGACCTGATTCTACATTAGGTGACGTGTGTTATATATACCCTGATAACCCGGAAGCGAAGCCTATAATGGCAGAGGTTATTGGATTCAGAGAGGGTAAGACCCAGCTGATGCCTTATGACAACACAGATGGAATTGGCATCGGAAGTATTGTGGTTAATACAGGAGCACCCCTTACTGTTAATGTATCTGATTCTCTTCTTGGTAAGACCTTAGATGGCCTTGGAAGACCTGGCGATGGTTCTGTACTTGTTGATGGCGCTCCCTATTCTGTTGAATGCCCTCCTCCGGATCCTATGAGCCGTAAGATTATTGATGAAGTACTGACTCTGGGAGTCAAGGCTGTTGATGGCCTTATGACAATAGGCAAGGGACAGAGAATTGGAATCTTTGCTGGTTCCGGTGTTGGTAAATCAACACTTATGGGTATGTTTGCCCGCAATACCAAGGCTGACATTAATGTAATAGCCCTTATCGGCGAGCGTGGCCGTGAGGTTAGAGAATTCATAGAGAGAGACCTGGGTCCAGAAGGTATGAAGAGATCTGTAGTGGTAGTTGCCACTTCGGATAGGCCAGCCCTGGAGCGTAATAAGGCTGCCAAGACCGCAACCGCAATCGCAGAATATTTTAGAGATCAGGGTAAGGATGTACTGCTGATGATGGATTCCCTGACCCGATTCTCTATGGCTCAGCGAGAGATAGGACTTGCTAATGGCGAGCCACCAGTATCCAGAGGATATCCACCCAGTGTGTATGCGGAGATGCCTAAGCTATTAGAGCGTGCAGGCTGTAATGAGGTTGGTTCCATAACAGGACTATATACGGTTCTTGTAGATGGTGATGACTTCAACGAGCCTATTACTGATACTGCAAGATCGATTCTTGATGGACATATAATGCTCAACAGAAAGCTTGCCCATAAGAACCATTATCCTGCCATTGATGTTCTGCAGAGTATATCCCGTTGCATGAGCCAGATTGTTGAGAGGCCTCATAAGGATGTGGCAGGTAAGCTTAAGAATGTCCTTGCGACATACAATGATGCGGAAGATCTGATCAATATTGGTGCTTATAAAAAGGGCAGCAACAAGAATATTGATTACGCTATAGAGAAGATAGATGCGGTTAATGCCTTCCTGATGCAGAGCACGGAAGACAAGTTCTCTTACGAGGACACGCTGCAGATAATGAATGGACTTTTTGAATAATGGCTAAGTTCCTGTATAAGATGCAGAACGTCTTAGACGTTAAACTGAAGATGGAAGACCAGGCCAAGACCTCATTCGCAGCGGCCATGGCAGTGCTAAACGAAGAAGAGGAGAAGCTATCGACCCTGATTGCCCGTAAGGAGGATTACGAGTTAAGGGGCAGACAGATGAGAGAGGATATCCTGGATATTAATGAGCTTAGGGAGAATACCCGGGCGATTGATAATCTTAAGGAGCAGATAAAGGTTCAGGAGGGCGCGGTTGAACGTGCCAGGGAGAATGTTGAGAGAGCAAGAGTGAGACTTCAGACAGCTATGCAGGAGCGTAAGATTCAGGAGAAGCTCAAGGAGAATGCCTTCGAGGAATTCAAGCATGAGCTTAGTGCTGCTGAGAGCAAGGAAGTTGATGAATTAGTAAGTTACCGACATGGTAGGAAGTAATTGGAGATTTAGATGGCTGATTATGATGATAGTGCGGCGGAGTTAGCCCACTTAAAAGAAGAGAAAAAAGCATTTAAAGAGCAGCAGAAGCGAGACAAGGCTGACCAGAAGGCCAGAAAGAAGGAAGCCAAGAAGCGCGCCAAGGAGTTAGCTGATGAGGAAGCTAGAATTGATGCGGATGATGGCAGTAATCTGCCAGTAATCTTCACAACAATTATCATTGTCCTTGTATGGCTGGCTATTATTTGTGCGCTTATTAAGCTTGACGTGGGAGGCTTCGGCTCGGGAGTACTCGCTCCAGTTCTTAAGAATGTGCCTGTAGTTAATAAGATTCTTCCTGACAGCTCGACCTCGACAGCAGTCAGAGATGCTGATGACGTGGATGTAACAGGCTATTCATCTCTCAAGGAAGCAGTTAAGGAGATTCAGGCCCTTCAGGCAGAGCTTGCGGAGACCCAGGCTAACAGCGCTGCCAAGGACGAACAGATATCATCCCTCTCTGAGGAGGTAAGCAGACTTCAGACCTTCGAGGATAAGCAGGTGGAATTCGAGAGAATTAAGAATGAATTCTATAATGAGGTCGTATATGCTCAGAATGGACCAGGGGCAGAGGCTTATGTGGAATACTATGAGTCAATGGACCCTACGACTGCTGAGACCCTCTACAAGCAGGTAATTGTTCAGGAGCAGGTAGACGAAGAGATTAAGAACTATGCCCAGGCATATTCGGATATGAAACCTAAGCAGGCAGCGGAGATTTTCGAGAACATGACAGACGACTTGGATCTGGCTGCGAAGATACTCTGGCAGATGGAAGCCGGGGACCGAGGCAAGATACTCGGTGCCATGGATAAAGAGGTTGCTGCCAAGCTTACAAAAATCATGGATCCGGACAATTAAGGGTTAAGATTTACCCCCACTCCTCCGATATATTTGATGTAGACAGTAAGGGTAATACTGTCCCCAGAAGAAAGGAGGAGAAGAATGACAGCTAATTTAGTAACTGGATTTAGCCCTATGCAGGACCTGATTCCACAGACAGCTACTAATCAGAGCCAGACTTCTACTGCAGATTTCTCGGACGTTCTTAAGGCCAATACAAGTAAGACGGCTGAAGTGGACAATAGCAAGCTTGGTGATAACGATAAGCCTGCTGACACTGTTAAGCCTAAGACCAAGGACCAGTCTAAGTTAAGCGAGACTAAGCCTGTTTGTGAGACTAATAAGAGCGAAGACACTGCTAAGATGGAAGATACTTCCGAGGCAGAGGAGACTGCAGCAGTTAAGGACGCACTGACAGATGACAATGGCGAAGTTAACGAAGAAGTAATGGAAGCTGTAGCTGAGATAGTTGCAAGTATGGTAACTACCATCGCTGAAGTCTTGGAGGTTCCTGTTGCAGAGGTTGAATCAGCCATCGAGACACTTGGTCTTGCTAAGGAAGAGGTACTTGATTCTACTGTAATTCCTAAGCTTGCTGTAGAGCTTACAGATGCAACTGACGTAAGTGAGATTATTACCGACGAAGAACTTTTTGCAGATGTTAAGTCCCTTATGGAGACTAGTGACAAGCTTGTCGCAGATCTGGCAACCGAGCTTGATATGCCGGTAGATGAGCTTAAGGGAATTATTGAGACTAAGGTTGCAGAGATTAAGGCTCCAGTAGCTGAAGAGACACTTGCCCCTATGGGAAAAGATTCGGCAACTGATGTTAATCCAGCACCACAGGTAGCTTACGTACCTGAGATGAGCACTGAAGCTCCTAAGAATGAGAGCAGACAGGGCAGCTCAAATCGTGAGAACAACAGACAGGATGCTAAGGCTAATGACAATGTTAGCTACACACAGTCGGTTGTAGAGAATATCAGAGAATCTGTTCAGGAGATTGCTAATGAGGTTCCACTCTCATACACATCCGGAACATCTATGGAGGAGATCTTAGATCAGGTATCTAACAACCTCAAGATGACAATGAAGGATGATATGACAGAGATGGAGATGCAGCTGCATCCAGCATCACTTGGTAATATCAAGGTTCAGGTTATCGCAAGAGACGGCGTTATAACAGCTAACTTCACTACTCAGAATGAGCAGGTAAGACAGGCACTTGAGGCACAGGTTGTTCAGCTTAAGGAACAGATGAATGAGCAGGGCATCAAGGTTGAAGCGGTTGAAGTAACAGTTAGTAGCCACGCTTTTGAGAGAAATCTCAATGAAGAAGGCGAGAGAGGCCAGAGTCAGGGAGAGGCAGAAGCTAAGAGAAGAAGAACACGTGGAATCAATCTTGGCGACATGGATGATCTTGACGAAATGGACGAAGAAGATAAGGTTACAGCAGACATGATGGCAAGAGCTGGTAATACAGTTGATTATCTTGCTTAGACTAAGGATAGGAGAAAAATATGAGCGTAACAGCATCAGTAGTTGATGGAGTAATAGCAAAAAATGGTATTAGTGCAAGTTCCGCATCATCTAATATTTCCAAGGCAGTTACTGCTGCAGAGAAGGAATCTGGCGGTTCGCTTGATAAGGATGCATTCTTACAGTTACTTGTAACTCAGATGCAGTATCAGGATCCACTGGAGCCAACAGATAATACAGAATACATCTCACAGCTTGCTACATTCTCATCTCTTGAGGAGATGCAGAATATGTCTTCTACTATGGATATGCAGAGAGCATCAAGTCTTGTTGGACAGTATGTCTATATTGAGGATAAGAGCTCTACAGGCAATACAACAATGGTTGAAGGTACTGTTGACTATGTAACATATTCTGGAAGCACAGCATATCTGTCAGTAAATGGTTCTCTATATGAACTTGATAATCTTCAGACAGTAGCTGACGCAGACTATACGCTTGGAGTTAAGCTTGCAGATACAATCGTTAATTATATTAATAAGCTTCCAGCAGTAGGAAGTCTTCTTGATAGCAATTACGATCAGGTTGGTGAGCTTGTATCAGCATATAGTGGAATGACAACATACCAGAAGGGATTCCTCTCAAATGATGAGACTAGCGTATACAATGCATACGCAGAATGGTATGTAGCTAAGACAGAAGCCATGAAGGAATCAGAGACTAATGGAGAAACTAATAATTCTTCAGAAGATTCTTCAAATAATGGTGTAGAAAAAGCATAATATGTCGATATATATTATGTAACAATTAATAGTTGGTTAATGTAACAAACCGGAGGGAAGAGAATGAATATACAGAGTAATCAGTTCCTTTCCATTGAACAGCTAAAAGATCAGTACTTATCTGAATCAAATAAGCGTACAGTTCAGACTTCCGGCAATGCATCATTCCAGAGCGTTCTGGATAGAATAGGCAATGTAAGTACACAGGGAAGTGAACTGAAGTTCAGCAAGCATGCATCAGCCAGACTGGCAACAAGAGATATCACTCTTGACCATACGCAGTTAGACAGGCTGCAGGATGGCGTGACACGTGCAGATGCGAAGGGCATTAAGGATTCATTAATGATTATGGATGAGCTGGCATTCATAGTGAATGTACCAAGCGGAACAGTAATCACAGCAATGGATTCAACAGAGAGTAACGAACAGGTTTTTACAAATATTGACGGAGCGGTGATAGTATAGAGCTGGACCTCACAAGGAGGCTTAGATTCCTGACTGACAGATGGAATCGAACGAATCACTGCCCTAACCATTCAGGAGGGCAAATCTTATGATGAGATCAATGTACTCTGGTGTAGCAGGTCTTAAGACTCACCAGACTAAGATGGATGTAATTGGTAATAATATTGCTAACGTTAATACAGTAGCATATAAGTCACAGTCAGTTACATTCTCAGAACTCATGTATCAGACAACACAGGCAGCATCAGGTGCTAATGCAGCTACAGGAACTGCAGGTATTAATGCTAGACAGATCGGTCTTGGTTCTAAGACTGGTGCTATTAATACAGCAATTACATCACAGGGTGCTTCACAGACAACAAACAATCCATTCGATATCAGAATAACAGGATCTGCATTCTTCGTAGTATCTAATGGTTCCAACAACTTCTTTACAAGAGATGGTTCCTTCTACGTTGACGGCCTTGGTAACCTTGCCATGACATCTAACGGATATAACGTAATGGGTTGGCAGGTAGATCCTTCTACAGGAGATATCAAGCAGGATACAGTATCAGCACTTCGTATCATGAGCGCTGATAATATGACATATGAACCAGAAGCAACAAGCAAGGCTACAGTATCAGGTATCATCGATAAGAACGATACTAACCTTACATCTACTTCTGGTAAGACAATGAACTTAATGATCTACGATAAGCTTGGTTACAGCTATACAGTTAAGTTCACACTTAAGGATACAGATGATGATGGTAATTACATCCTCGATGTTGATGGAATTACTGATGCTAATAATGAGCAGTTAAATATTTC
>DCIU01000149.1:7148-11243 GCA_002317245.1 Lachnospiraceae bacterium UBA1718 | reverse complement strand
ACATCATCGCCGGTGTAGCACTTGGCGGTGTTAAGGGATAATTAATGAGTATATGGTCTTAACTCACAATTAATTTGCATAATTCCGGTGAATGCCGGCTAGCAGCACTCTGTGATACACAGAGTGCTGTATTTTGTTATAATAAGCATATGAGACAAAAAGAACGAATCGAACAAATATTATGTAAACTAGATGCGGAATATGGTACAGACTACATCTGCTACCTTGATCACGACGGCGCCTGGCAGCTACTGATTGCCACAATCCTAAGTGCCCAGTGTACGGACGCCAGAGTGAATATAGTAACCAAGGACCTCTTTCGCAAGTATCCTAATGTGGAGGCCTTCGCTAAGGCTGACCTCAAGGAACTTGAAGAAGATATCAGACCTACGGGCTTCTTCCACAATAAGGCTAAGAATATAATTGGCTGTTGCCAGATGCTAATGGAGAAATATGAAGGCGAAGTGCCATCAGATATAGAGAAATTAACCGAATTACCAGGTGTAGGCCGCAAGACCGCCAACGTCATCCGAGGCAACATCTACGGCATCCCAAGCATCGTCGTAGACACCCACGTGAAGCGCATCTCCTACAAGCTTGGCGTCACCAAAGAAACCGACCCTGTAAAAATCGAGTTCGACTTGATGAAAAAACTCCCCAAGGACCACTGGACATTGTGGAATATTCATATCATCACCTTGGGAAGGACTATATGCATAGCAAACCGCCCAAAGTGTGGAGAATGCTTCCTACGAGAAGTATGTCCTTCTAGTAAAAAACTAACATAAGAATTATTGAAATTAGTGCAATATGAAAAGGTGTACTGATATAATTCCTTCTGAGGGCGTTGGCCGCGCTGCAGGTCGCGCCATATATATCCGGGTTGCCATTACCGATATCGCGACCGGAGGGGACCCGAAGAAGGATTTATATCTGTACACCTTTGATGCATATTTGTACGGCTCCACCTTAGTAGGCCTCGATGTCAGGATACTTCTCGTTGAGGTTGCGTAGGATTGGGCCACCCATGATACCGCTTACACCTTCGGCCTGGCGCTTCAGCCAGGCGATTTTTTTGTTATCGTCCTTGGCAGCGTAGATCTTGGCTGCCAGGTAGTAGGTAGAGCTGATGTCTGACCGCCACTTGATGGCATATTCCAGGATGACGAGGGCCTCGTCGTCGTGGCCAAGCTCGTGAAGGCGGTTTGCCCACTCCTGAAGTGTGCGGGCCAGTATTGTGAAGTCGTTGTCGCAACGGCTTAGGTGCGAGATGTTGGGTGCGCCGTACTCGAGCTTTAAATCAGTGTTGGTGAAGCCTGTGAAATTGGCGATAGGCTGCCCCTTTAAGTCGTTAACCTGCTTGATGCACTCAGCGATAGTCTCATCATCTTTTTCACGGTCCATTGGAAGCTCTTCGTAGGGGATTACGATGTAGTCCACGGTCTCTAATGACTTGCGTCTGGTGGCATTGGCTTCGCGCTCTCTCTCAGTGAAAGCATCCCTGTTTTTCTGTATGATTTTGTCGGCTCTTTTCATGTTACGAACCATCAGAATTATCAGTATAATTACGATGAATAATACGGGAAATTTACTTGTCAATAGTAGTATATTCATATATAATCCTCAATATAGATATATGTATATTTTGCCCAAAAGGAGATTACAAAATATGTTCAAAATGACCAATAAAAAGAAGAAAATAATTTCTACAATTATTATCATCGTTTTGGTGCTCGCAATGGTGGTTCCACTGGTTGTATCTGCGATAATTTAGTATAACATATTTTGATTATTACAATGAAAAGAATAGCGATTGCGCTGTGCGCATTAGTCGCTGTTGTTCTATTTTTCCCACTTAATGTTCAGGCAGCAGATGCCACTATTCGCAAGGGAATCACCTTCGATGGAGTGGACGCGTCAGGAATGACAAGACAGCAGGCAGACGAACTGATTAACAATAGAATAAATGAGTCCAAGCAGTCTGAGATCATCGTCAACTGCGTTGAGGGCAAGTCTGCGATTCTGAAGGGTGCTGACCTTAAGCTTACCTGGAAGAACACGGGCATTACAAGTGAGGCGACTCTCGTAGGTAACAGGGGCAATTTCATCCAGCGTTACAAGGCTCGCAAGGACCTTGCCATTAATGGAAAAGATTATGCGATTGAGTATACCATCGACGATGCTGCCATAAGAGCTTTCGTCGAGGATCAGTGCATGATCTACAACAACGACTCCAAGCAGGCTGTTATCGAGAAGACAGAGGATGGCTTCTCAGTAATTCCTGGAGAGATTGGCATTAACATTGATGAGGAAGAGGCTGTTAATTACATTAAAAACTTCGTGATTAATGACTGGGATGGCAAGAGCGCGGAGATAGATTTGCCTGTTCAGGTGGATGATCCTAACGAGATGGCCGCAGACTTCAGCCAGATTACAGACGTGCTTGGCGAGTATGAGACAAGCTATAAGACTTCCAGCGCCGACAGATCGGCCAATGTCGCCAATGGCTGCAGGTTAGTCAATGGCACAACTCTCTACCCAGGTCAAGAGTTCTCAATGTATGACACAATCAAGCCATTCACAATTGAGAACGGTTACAGACCAGCAGGTTCATATATGAACGGACTTGTTGTTGATAGTATTGGTGGTGGTATCTGCCAGGTATCTACAACATTATATAATGCGGTATTATTAGCTGAGTTAGAGGTTACAGAGCGTAATAATCACTCCATGATTGTTACCTATGTTAAGGCCTCTATGGATGCCGCCATTGCGGAATCCGCGGGTAAGGACTTCAAGTTCGTCAATAATACAGAGACCCCTATTTATATTGAGGGTTACACAACAGAAGATAAGAAGATTGGCTTCAGAATATATGGCAAGGAGACACGCCCTTCCAACAGAACAGTTGAGTACAAGAGCGAGGTACTAGAGACTACTCCAGCCGGTCCAGAGAACATTATTGCTTCTTCGGATCCAGTTGGCTTCGTATCTGTTCAGTCAGCTCACATTGGTTACAAGGCACAGCTCCGTAAGATTGTTAAGGTCGATGGCGAGGTTGAGAGTGATGAGATCATCAACAAGTCTACTTACAAGATGGTTCCTCGTACAGCCGTAATTGGTACAGCTACCTCAGACCCTACAGCAGCAGCCCAGATTCAGGAAGCAATTGCGACAGGAAGTATTGATTATGCCAGAAGCGTTGCCAACGCATGGAAGGCTCTGGCCAACCAGGCAGCCGCAGCAATGGCCGCACAGGCAGCTGAGGCCAACGTGAATCCATAATACTTCAAAGGGAATTAAGATGAATCCAGGTAAGGTATCGGAGAACGTAATCAAGCGTTCCGTACTTAAGAATATTCATAATGACATGACTAATGGCGCAGGGAATAACTGCGCCATTTTTACTGGTTACATAGCTGATGACTCAAGCCCTGAATGCGTGGTCTACGCCATAATTAGGGCTTGTAATAATGCTGCGGCGGCGGGATATTATGTCAACCAGATATCAATATCTATCACTATGCCAGTTCATATGCGCGAGATTAAGCTTAAAGCCATGATGAAGGCGGCAGGTGACTACTGTGCGGATCAAGGAATTACCATAGCAGATGGTCATACAGAATCAGTCGACGGGCTCATACACCCAATTATATCTGTAGCCGCAGTCGCCTCATCTTTTCCCGGAAAAGCTGCTACGACTAAAGCCGCGCCATGGACTCCAGGGAAGCCAGCTCCTGGGCAGGCTATCGTAATGACCAAGTGGATGGCCATGAGCGGTGGAGCCAGAATCGCAAGGGCTCACAGGGAAGAACTTCTTAGCAGATTACCAGAGTTTATCGTGGACGGCGCCAGGGAATTAGACCAGTTCATGAGCGTACTTGCGGAGGCTGCAGTCGCGGTAGAGTCTGATGCCATATGTATGAACGACTGCTCGGATGGAGGCGTGTTCGCAGCCCTCTGGCAGTTGGCAGATGCTAATGGTGTCGGACTAAGTGTAAATCTTAAGGATATACCGGTCAGACAGGAGACAATTGAAGTATGTGAATATTATGACATCAATCCTTATAAGCTAAGGAGCGATGGGGCCTTGCT
>DCIU01000149.1:5999-7078 GCA_002317245.1 Lachnospiraceae bacterium UBA1718 | reverse complement strand
GTAATTGGCCATATAACGGCGGATAATGACAGGGTAATTGTCGCCGGTGAGGACCGCAGATTCCTTGAAGAACCTCGTCAAGACGAGGGCCTTATGCTATAATTGATAAGATTACTTAGATTCGTGGCAAGCCACGTGATGGAGAATAATTATGAGAGAAAAAATATTACAGATTATTGAGAAGAACAGCCGTGTTGGTATCGATGAGATCGCAATCAGACTTGGAGAGCAGGAAATCGATGTAGCTAATGAGATTAAGGCTATGGAAGAGGAGGGTATCATCTGTGGATACCACACTCTTATCGACTGGGAGAAGACTAATATAGAGATGGTGTCAGCCCTTATTGAGGTTACTGTTACACCACAGCGTGGACAGGGATTCGATAAGATTGCTGAGAGAATCTACAATTATCCTGAGGTTAACGCTGTATATCTAATCTCTGGCGGTTATGACCTCTTGGTTCAGCTGGAGGGTAAGTCCCTTAAGGAGATTGCAAGATTTGTTTCAGATAAGCTGTCAACACTTGAGTCAGTACTTAGCACTGCTACACATTTCGTTCTTAAGAAGTACAAAGACCACGGTACAATTATTGAGATCAACGATGAGAGAGAGAAGATTGTACCATGAGAAATCCTTTAGCTGAACGTACAGTTGCATTAAAGCCATCCGGTATCCGTAAGTTTTTCGATGTGGTCAGCGAGATGCCAGATGCAATATCTCTTGGTGTTGGTGAGCCGGACTTCGACACACCATGGCATATCAGAGATGAGGGTATATATTCTCTTGAGAAGGGTCGTACCTTCTATACATCCAACTCAGGTCTTATTGAACTTAGACGTGAGATATGCCGTTACCTTGATAGAAAATATGATCTTAAATATGACGCAGCAAGCCAGGTGATTATAACTGTTGGTGGTTCTGAGGCTATTGATATAGCACTCAGGGCTATGATTAACCCAGGGGATGAGGTTATTATTCCTCAGCCAAGCTATGTATCCTACGAGCCATGTGCAATACTTGCCAATGCCACTCCTGTTATCATCGACCTTAAGAATGAGAATGATTTCAGACTTACAGC
>DCIU01000149.1:2824-5871 GCA_002317245.1 Lachnospiraceae bacterium UBA1718 | reverse complement strand
CATGACATCTATGTATTATCTGATGAGATATATTCAGAGCTTACATATAATGAAGAAGGTCATGTATCAATTGCTGCTATTCCAGGTATGCTCGAGAGAACAATTGTAATTAACGGTTTCTCCAAGGCCTTCGCCATGACAGGCTGGAGACTTGGATATGCCTGTGGACCTAAGAACATCATCGAGCAGATGACTAAGATTCATCAGTTCGCTATTATGTGTGCACCTACTACAAGCCAGTATGCTGCAATAGAAGCCCTTCGTCATGGTGACGAGGATGTGGCTGAGATGTGCGAGGCATATAACCAGCGAAGAAGATACCTTATGCATATGTTTAAGGAGATGAATATCCCAGTCTTCGAACCATTTGGAGCCTTCTACATCTTCCCTTGCATCAAGGAATTCGGCATGACAAGTGATGAGTTCGCCCTCCGCTTCTTAGAGGAGGAGAAGGTTGCCGTAGTACCTGGCACAGCCTTCGGTGACAGTGGCGAAGGATTCCTTCGAATCTCCTACGCCTACTCAATTGAGTCACTCAAGGAAGCCCTGGGACGAATGGCTAAATTCGTGGAAAGACTTCGCGCAACCGAATGACCCTAGTGTAGACTTGGCGTAGCCAAGTCAAGAGAACGCTTGCGTTCTCTAGGATGGTGGTCAGAGTGTCACTTTTGCGATGCAAGCCCCCGACAACAATAGTCAACAACAAACCAGCCCCGGCTTCCACCGGGGCAAATATTAACTATGGACGAAAATATTCAGAACGACGATTATCAAATAATTAAAGAACGAGTTAAGCAGCGACCTCTCAATAAGAAGAAGCTAATGAGACGAATGATTATCACAGCCTCAATGGCTGTAATCTTCGGTGTGCTTGCCTGCTTCACCTTCATCTTCCTTCAGCCAGTGTTCTCCAATATCCTGAATCCTACCACCGAGCCAGACCCAGTCGAGATACCTGCTGACACCTATGATGATGAGATTCTGCCAAGCGATATGAAGCTTGAGGATGAGGTGATAATAGAGCCACAGGTCACTGTTATCGAGAAGACTACCAATGTAGATCCAATGGACATCTATCAGGACCAGTATGAGGAACTCTATAAGGTTGCTCAGGTCATGAAGAAGTCTATGGTAACTGTTACGGCTGTTAATCAGGATGTGGACTGGTTCGATAATGAGTATCTAAGCCAGAACTCTACATCGGGCCTCTACGTTGCCAACAATGGCATTATGCTCATGATTCTCGCTCATACCAAGGTTATCAAGGACGCAGAGTCCATCAGCGTTGCATTCCACGACGGAACAATAGCAACAGGTGAGATCAGAGAGTCGGATGCCAATACGGGATTATCCATTGTATCCGTCAAAATTGATGACATTCCGGCAACGACCTACGCATCAATTCGAACAGCCTCGCTGGCTAATTCACGGGTGTCCAGCATAATGGCAAGCCCGGTTCTTGCCATGGGAAGAATCTTCGGTGGAAATACAGCGACTGTTAATTATGGTATTGTTACATCTAAGGGCAGCTACGCATATCTGACAGATCATAATTATGAACTGATTGGAACCAATATATATGGTAGCCAGACTGCGACGGGAATAATAGCTAATCTTAATGGTGAGGTAATTGGCATTATTGACCAGGAATACAATAATCCTGAGTGTGCCAATATGCTGACAGCCATTGGAATATCAGACCTTAAGAAATCAATTGAGAGAATGTCCAATGCCAAGGAATGCACATATATGGGTATCATTGGTATGGATGTTAGCAATGAGGCACGTGAACTTCAGGGAGTGCCTGAAGGCGCCTATGTAACAAGTCTTGTTATGGGTTCACCAGCCATGAAGGCAGGAATCCAGAGCGGGGATGTAATTATTAGTATTAACAACACTCCAATTACCAGATTTGCTCAGATTGCAGAACTTTTAGAGGAGAAGACCCCAGATACAACTGTACCTGTAGTCGTGAAGCGCCAGTCTGGAGAGGAATACACAGACCTTGATTTCGAGGTAACCCTTGACGCATTAAAATGATCCCTAAGGAACGTCCTTAGGGATCAAAACAACACGCAACGCATACCAAAATGACCCCCAGGGACGTTCCTTAGGGGTCAAAAATAGAAAGAAGGAAATATGAAATATTTACGTGAGTATAAGGAAGGCGACCGCATCAGCGGCGTATTCTTAGTGAAGTACAGAACAAATGCCGTAACCAAGAACGGTAAGGAGTACTGGAACGTAGCGCTCCAGGATAAGACCGGCGGACTTGATGGCAAGATATGGGACCCTAACAGCGGTGGTATCAGTGAGTTCGACGACAGAGACTATATCGATATCATGGGTGATGTGACAAGCTTCAATGGCGCCCTCCAGATTAATATCAAGCGCGCAAGGAAGGCCGAGGAAGGCGAGTACGATCCAGCGGATTATCTGCCTGTCAGCAAGCGCAACATCGACGAGATGTACGGCGAGCTCCTTCAGATTATTAACAGAACTGAGAATCCTTATCTTAAGGCCCTCCTCGATGCATTCTTCACTCAGGACACTCTCTTTATCAAGACTTTCAAGTTCTCTTCAGCTGCCAAGAGCGTTCATCACGCATTCGTGGGCGGACTCGTCGAGCACACACTGTCCGTTGCCAAGAACTGTGAGTTCTTCGCCCTTCAGTATCCAAGGCTTAACAGGGACCTTCTCGTGACAGCCGCAATTTGTCATGATATTGGAAAAACGAGAGAGATTACAGCTTTCCCAGAGAACGATTATTCTGATGAAGGCAATCTTATTGGTCATATAGTTGTAGGTTCAGAGATGATAAGTGAGAAGATTAAGGATATCCCTGGCTTCCCAGTAGTTCTTGCCAATGAACTTAAGCACTGTATATTAGCTCACCACGGCGAGCTTGAATTCGGTTCACCTAAGAAGCCAGCCCTCATTGAGGCTGTAGCTCTTAGCTTCGCCGACAACCTTGATGCCAAGATGGAGACCTTCACAGAGCTCCTGGAAGCAGCCCAGGACCCTAACGCATGGCAGGGCTTCAACCG
>DCIU01000149.1:0-2699 GCA_002317245.1 Lachnospiraceae bacterium UBA1718 | reverse complement strand
CCCCCCTATCAAGATTTTGACACTCTGACCCCGTCCCCTAGGGTCAAAATGAAAGTAATCATATTATGTACAACAAAGACGACAGATTAACTGTATCAATTACCGACACTGGAATCGATGGTGAGGGAATTGGCAAAATAGACGGATACACGCTCTTCATCAAGGACGCAGTCCTCGGTGACACAGTGGAAGCTAAAATAATGAAGGCTAAGAAGAATTATGCCTACGCACGTTTGGAGAAGGTAATTGCCCCTTCTCCATTTCGCGTTACCCCAAAATGCGAATTCGCCAGATCCTGCGGCGGTTGCCAGATTCAGGCCCTTGATTATAATGCACAGCTGAAGTTCAAGGCAGACAAGGTCCGTAACAACCTGCTCAGAATCGGCCACTTTTCCGAGGAAGAGCTTGAAGCAAAGATGGAACCCATCGTCGGAATGGACGACCCCTATCACTACAGGGGCAAGGCCCAGTTCCCCTTCGGCACTGACAAGAACGGCAACGTAATCACAGGCTTCTACGCGGGCCGCACCCACAATATCATCGCCAACACCGACTGCGCCCTGGGAGTAGAAGACAACAGGGAGATTCTGGGGATCATCCTTGACCACATGAAGAAGCATAATATCCCAGCCTACAACGAGACCATCGGCAAGGGTCTCATCCGCCACGCCCTTATCCGCAAGGGCTTCGCTACAGGCGAACTCATGGTTTGCCTGGTTATTAATCTGGGAAAAAATGATGCAACTAAGACATCAACCCTCCAGAGAAGGTCCAATACCTACGGCGGAGCATACGAATACATACCTGAGCAGGGTGAACTGATAGCTTCCCTGGCTAAGATTCCTGGCATGACCAGCATCTCGGTCAGCATTAACAATGAGAAGACCAATGTAATCATGGGTACTGAGATTCATACCCTCTGGGGGCAGCCAGTAATCCATGATACAATTCATATGTGTGATACTAAGGACGGCTTCAGGGTAAGTGATGAGGGTATAAGCTATGCCATATCGCCACTGTCCTTCTATCAGGTTAATCCTAAACAGACTGAGAGGCTCTATTCCCTTGCTCTCGATTATGCAGGTCTTACAGGTAAGGAGTCCGTATGGGATCTCTACTGTGGAATTGGGACCATTTCTCTCTTCCTTGCCAAGAAGGCTAAGCAGGTCTATGGAGTGGAGATTATTCCCCAGGCAATTGATGATGCAAGAGAAAATGCCAGGAATAATGGAATAGATAATGCCAGCTTCTTCGTTGGTAAGGCAGAGGAAGTCCTGCCGGAATTCTACGAGAAGGAGAGCGGTAGGACAGGCTCTAGCGTCTTGTCTTCATCAATGCTCACCCCTGACGTCATAGTAGTCGACCCGCCGCGTAAGGGCTGCGATGAGGCCTGTCTAAGCACAATGCTTCAGATGAATCCTGACCGTATAGTATATGTAAGTTGTGATTCAGCAACCTTAGCCCGGGACTTAAGGATCCTGGTAGATGGTGGCTACAAGTTGAAGAATATACGCCCTGTGGATATGTTCCCTCATAGCGTTCATGTAGAAACCGCAGTTTTATTAATTAAGGAGGTATAAACAAGATGAATTACTTAGCATCAAAGACAAATGAAGTAGAAGAGCGCGAGCTAATCCATGCTGAGCTCTCAAGAAAGCTGGCAACCGAGTGTATTGTACTGCTTGAGAATGATGGCGTTCTGCCTCTTAAGGAAAAGAAAGTTGCCCTCTATGGCAATGGTGCCAGACATACAGTCAGAGGTGGTACAGGCTCAGGCGACGTTAATGTAAGAAGTATCGTCAATATCGAGCAGGGCTTCGAGCAGGCAGGATACACAATAACTACCAAGAGCTGGCTTGATAAGGAAGATACAAACAGGGCCAATGATAAGGCCGCATACAGGAAGAAGCTGTCAGAGATTGCCAAGGCTAAGAACCAGCCTGAGATGATTGCTGGCTTCGACTTCCCATACAGGGAGGGTGCGCCTGCAACAATTACTGACGAAGACATTACCCCTGACTGCGATACAGCAATCTATGTTCTGTCAAGGAACTCAGGAGAGGGTGCAGACCGCTTCAACGAAGAGGGCGATTATCTGCTCTACAAGGAAGAAGCAGCCAATATAAGCAAGCTTGCGGCAGCATACAAGAATACTATCGTTGTTCTGAATATTGGCGGCGTTATGGATCTGTCGGAACTTAAATCCATTGACGGCCTTAATGCCATCGTCCTTATGACTCAGCTTGGTAATCTTGGTGGCAATGCACTTGTCGATGTGCTTTCAGGAGATGTAACTCCTTCCGGTAAGACCACCGATACATGGGCAGCTAATTACATGGACTACCCATCATCAGCCAGATTCTCCCATAACGAGTCGGTTCACGACGAGGACTATGAGGATGGCATCTATGTGGGCTACAGATACTTTGATTCCTTTGGTGTGAAGCCAATTTACCCATTTGGCTACGGCTTATCCTACACAAGCTTCGACATAGCCGCAAAGGACTTGGAGATAGACGGCACCTCGGCCACAATCCGCCTTCAGGTTACCAACACTGGTGACACCTACTCCGGCAAGGAAGTAATCCAGGCCTACTACAGCGCACCATCAGGCGCCATTGATAAGCCATATAAAGAGCTGATTGCATATAAGAAGACATCACTTTTATCCCCAGGACAGAGTGAGGAACTTGATATAA
>DCIU01000081.1:5188-5417 GCA_002317245.1 Lachnospiraceae bacterium UBA1718 | reverse complement strand
TAGGCGGCCTTAAGGGTCCTACATCCATAGGCCTTCTGTCTCTTAAGAATGATGCCGCAGAGGGCAAGGCAGGAGTTAACTACGAGTTCACTATGGCAACAGCTGCCGATGAGATTATCACATCAGTTGTTAAGGGCGAGCTTGATATAGCTCTTATCCCTGCCAATGTAGCAAGCGTTCTCTATAACAAGACAGAGGGTGGCATATCAGTAATTGATATCAATACTCT
>DCIU01000081.1:1078-5128 GCA_002317245.1 Lachnospiraceae bacterium UBA1718 | reverse complement strand
CACCTGCTGACCTTGCAGGCAAGACAGTCTATTTAACTGGCAAGGGTACAACTCCAGACTATGTGCTTCAGTACATACTTACAGAGAATGGTATTGCTGATCAGGTTAGTCTCGAATACAAGTCAGAGGCAACAGAGGTGGCAGCAGTTCTGGCTGAGAATCCTGATTCGGTAGGCCTTCTTCCACAGCCATTTGTGACAGTAGCATGCTCACAGAATGACAGACTTATGGTTGTTATGGATATGAATGAGCAATGGAGTGAGCTCCAGGGCGAGAGCGGCAGCAAGCTGGTAACCGGTGTTACAATTGTCCGCAATGACTTCCTGAAGGATCACGAGAGCCTTGTGAAGATCTTCCTTGAGGATCACGCTGCAAGTGCTGAAGCTACATCCACAGACCTTGAGAAGGTGGCTGCCCTGTCTGTCGAAGAGGGCATTATCCCTAAGGAGCCAGTGGCACTTAAGGCTATACCTAAATGCAATATCGTATGCATTAAGGGCGCTGACATGAAGACGGCTCTCACAGGATACCTGGAGGTCTTATATAACTTCGATCCATCCAGTGTTGGCGGCAAGCTGCCAGGCGATGACTTCTATTATGGCAAGTAAGAACAGATACATTAAGTACATAATTATATCTGCCATATGGCTGATTATCTGGGAGGCGGCAAGCCTCCTTATTCATAACAGCATTTTGCTTACCGGCCCACTGGAGGTATTAATTACCCTATTGGAAAAATGCACGACACTGAGCTTCTGGGCAAGTGTAGGAATGTCACTGCTTCGAATTGCCATCGGTTTTACCATAGGTTCGGCTCTGGGACTGCTTCTTGGAATACTGTCATATAAGTGGGCTCTGGTAGAGGACTTTCTAAAGCCACTAATGGCCTTCCTTAAGGCAGCGCCAGTGGCATCCTTCGTGGTTCTATTCCTTATCTGGTGGCACAGTGACAGGCTGTCGGTGGCAGTATGTATCTGCGTGGTTATGCCACAGATCTATGTAAATTTCCTGCAGGGGCTTAAGAATACAGATCCGCTACTTTTGGAGATGGCAGATGTATATAATATGCATCCCATTAATCGCTATCACTTCATATACAGACCGGCTGTCAGACCATATCTGGAGGGAGCTGTGAAGATAGCAGCGACCATGGCATGGAAGTCATCCGTTGCCGCAGAGGTAATTGGTACGCCGGCCACAACTATTGGTGAAGCCCTGTATATGTCCAAAATATATCTGGACACAGCAGGAGTGCTGGCATGGACTCTGGCAATTATTATTATTAGCGTTCTGTGCGAGAGGCTTGTACTAATGGCCTATAGGAGATATAACGACTGGGTTCCGGCATGTGTGGGAGCAAAAAATCCGGTGAAGCCTGCAGCTAATGAGCCTGTGGTGGTAAATGGATTGTGCAAATCATATGAGAATAATGAAAGCGCTGGCGCCAACCTTGTTCTTGATAAGTATTCTGCAGTCTTTGACTCTGATAAGACTTACTACCTTGACTGGCCATCTGGAGAGGGTAAGACGACGCTTCTTAGAATTCTGGCTGGAATAACCAGTGCGGATTCTGGTAAGATTACCGGACTATTTGGTAAGTCAGTTGCCATGCTTTTTCAGGAAGACAGATTGTGTGAAGGATATTCGGCAATTACCAATGTTGCCATGGTCTGTGGGGACGAGAATGCGGCCAGGGATATTCTGCTTAAGCTATTAACAGATGAGGATATATATAAGCCGGTAGCGGAACTTAGCGGTGGACAGAAGAGGAGAGTAGCTATTGCCAGGATGCTGTCTGTGAACGCCGACCTGCTCCTTGTCGATGAACCCTATAATGGGCTGGATGCTAAGGCGAGAGAAGGGGTAAGAGAGCTTATAGAAGAGCTTGGAAATGGAAAGATTCGTATAATTTCAAGCCATATTTCTGCATAATATGCAAATTCAATGCAAATATACAGTAAATAATGCATAAATATACATATGCGCTTGATAAATGAATAATCGAGGTATATATTTATACAAGCCGATGCAATTAATGCATTTTTATACATTAGATAATAATAAGAAAGAAGGATAAATTAATGGAAAAGGTAATTTTAGCTTATTCAGGTGGACTTGATACAACAGCTATCATCCCATGGCTTAAGGAGACATACGATTACGAAGTTGTATGCTGCTGTATTGACTGTGGACAGGGCGAGGAGCTCGATGGTCTCCAGGAGAGAGCTAAGCTTTCAGGTGCATCTAAGCTTTATATTGAAGATATTACAGATGATTTCGCAGAGAATTATATTATGCCATGTGTACAGGCTGGCGCTATCTATGAGCACAAGTACTTAATGGGTACAGCAATGGCTCGTCCAGGTATTGCTAAGACACTTGTTGACATCGCTCGTAAGGAGAATGCAGTTGCAATCTGTCATGGTGCTACAGGTAAGGGTAATGACCAGATCAGATTCGAGCTTGGTATTAAGGCTCTGGCTCCAGATATTAAGGTTATCGCTCCTTGGAGAGATGATCGTTGGAATATGGATTCACGTCAGGCAGAGATCGACTACTGTAAGGCACATGGAATTGACCTTCCATTCGGTACAGACCAGTCATACAGCCGTGACCGTAACTTATGGCACATCAGCCATGAGGGACTTGAGCTCGAGGATCCATCACAGGCACCTAACTATGATCACATGTTAGTTCTCGGTGTTACACCACAGAAGGCTCCAGATGAGACAGAGGATGTAACAATCGTATTCGAGAAGGGTGTACCTGTATCAGTTAATGGCAAGAGCATGAGTGTTGCAGATGTAATCCGTACACTTAATGTAATGGGTGGCAAGCATGGTATCGGTATCGTTGACATCGTTGAGAACCGTGTTGTTGGTATGAAGAGCCGTGGTGTATATGAGACTCCTGGTGGAACAATCCTTATGGAAGCTCATCAGCAGCTTGAGGAGCTTGTTCTTGACAGAGATACACTCTCACTTAAGAAGGACCTTGGTAACAAGATGGCTCAGATCGTATACGAAGGCAAGTGGTTCACACCAATTCGTGAGGCTATCTCAGCATTCGTAGCTTCTACACAGACAGTTGTATCAGGAGAGGTTAAGCTTAAGCTCTACAAGGGTAACATCATTAAGGCAGGTACAACATCTCCATACTCACTCTACAGTGAGTCGCTGGCATCTTTCACAACTGGTGATATGTATGACCACCACGATGCAGATGGCTTCATCACTCTCTGGGGACTTCCACTTAAGGTTCGCGCCATGAGAATGAACGAGCTTAAGAACGAGAATAAGCTTTAAACCAGGAGGCTATAATGCCAGTATTTGATTTTAACGCAAAGACAGATTCTGCCGATGGAAAAGTGGCAGCAACTACATATACGACCTTCAAATCAGAACTCAGGGAGGCTGATCCCAAGCATCCAATAATCATACTTAGCAATAAGTCTGGTAAGATGAGCCATCATTCTTCTGGTATATTTACAAGCCCTCTTAAGGGAAGTTCCTTCCTGCTTGAGAATAACGAGGCGGATTCTGAGGATATCTTAGAGGTTGATTCAAGATTCGTAAGCCTGGTTAAGTGGCTTGGAGAGAACCACATCATGGTTCGTCTGTCTGGTGCTGTTACAGATAAGGGATATGGAATATATAAGATTCAGGAGATGGGTGTGGCTGTCAGGGGCGCCAAGCTTGCTGGTCAGAATGGCTTCTTACAGTTCATGATGCTAAGACTTTTCCAGTCTAATCCTCCTTCAGAGGAAGTAGTGGATATTGATGATATGGAAGATTCAGACTCCATGAAGATGACCAGTATTCAGAGTATAACTGACTTCATTACCTGCGCTGGCAATACACTGCCTGAGAATATCCGTCTCTGGGCTAAGCGTAATCTGGCTATTGCCAGGTCTGGCGAGGTGACACCGGAGGAGAGAAGACATGCTCTTCGTGCTCTGTCCATTATGCTCAGTATTCACTGGAAGGATAACTACTTCGAGTCCATTGATCCTGTTAAGGCTCGTCAGATTCTTGATGAGGAATTATATGG
>DCIU01000081.1:0-977 GCA_002317245.1 Lachnospiraceae bacterium UBA1718 | reverse complement strand
CCTGCAGGTGTAGGTAAGTCGCAGATAGCATATGCAGTAGCAAGAATATTAAAAATGAGCTGGACTACCCTTGAGATGAGCTCTATCAATGATCCAGAGCAGCTTACTGGTTCTTCGAGAATCTATTCCAATGCCAAGCCTGGTCTTATTATGGAAGCATTTGAAAAGGCTGAGAGCTCTAATCTTGTATTCATTATTAATGAGCTTGATAAGGCAGCAGCTGGCAAGGGTAACGGTAACCCAGCCGATGTACTGTTAACACTTCTTGATAACCTGGGATTCACTGATAACTATGTGGAGTGTAATATTCCTACAAGTGGTGTATATCCAATAGCTACAGCTAACGACAGAAGCCAGATCAGTGCGCCTCTTATGTCAAGATTCGCAGTTATCGAGCTTCCTGATTATACATTTGATGAGAAGAAGAAGATATTCACTGACTTCACATTGCCTAAGGTACTGAAGCGCATTGGCCTTAGCGCAGAAGAGTGTGTAATCACTGAAGATGGTCTTGATGCCATCATCGATGCCTACAAGGATACTTCCGGCATCCGTGATCTGGAGCAGGCAGCAGAGCACATCGTTGCCAATGCCCTATTCCACATCGAGGCCGAGGGAGCTACTACTGTAACCTACGACGCCAAGATGGTGAAGGAGATATTGTGATAGGGGGGGACAGGGACCTCCTATCATTTTGCGAAATAATGAAACTGGGGGACGGGGTCAGAGTGTCATTTTACGTGACACTCTGACCCCGTCCCCCAGTTTCATCTCATGCTATTTCCTGCCGATTTTCTTGATCATCTCCTTGTCAGAGCGGATTGTGGCACAGGCTACCGTGGTAAGCATGTTGCCGGTGATGGTCGCTGAGGCGCCAGCCTGGAAGGCTTTCTCACCGTCGCCAGTGAGCAGGGCACGACCTGCAGCAAGACGGATATCAGCTGATGGGTTGATGTAGCGGAAGAGAGCGATGGTTC
>DCIU01000031.1:19307-54021 GCA_002317245.1 Lachnospiraceae bacterium UBA1718 | reverse complement strand
TTTTTGAGTTTCTATTAATCCTGTATTTTCACCTTCCGCATGCTTTTCATTAGTTTTCTTTATTATATCCATCCATTCAATTAATGCCTTCTTTGGCATCAAAATTCTTGCAGATATTTTACCAGATTCATCACTATCTTCTAAGAGAATATTGTCATTTTCAAACAAATATGTATGATTATGAGCAAACGAGTTCCTTATATGCCTAAACAGACACTCCATTCTTGTTTCATGTTGGCTAATTACAGTTGTCCCATCTTCCTGTATAGACGAACTACAATTTTGTTTCAATACTGCTCTCGGATGTTGAACACAGATTTCGTCTAACAAGTCCATCGATTCAAGGGTTTGTGTTATAGAATCCGACTTAATAAAACAAAAAACAGCTATACTTGACGCCTTAAGAAGCCGACCCTCTAACTTGTTAATCGCAGAATTACCAGACCATCCATATTTCTTCAATGATTTCAAACCAAATTCATCATCGTCTTTACCAGACTTTAGTACTGGTGCATGAAATAGGTAAAATTCCAAAATATCTAGCACCTGTTTGTTTTCGAAGTTCATATCCGTAATCGACTTAATGTTTTCTTTGATTCTAACCTTGCTCCCTCCACAATTATGTAGAAAATTTTCGTTAATATGTTTTTTAGCCATAACTTATCCCTTTATACGCAAATACCCTGGGGAATCCCAGGGTATTCGTATCATTATATATCCATCATTTTACAAACCCAAAAGTTGTTTTTTCTTTGCATCAAATTCTTCTTGCGAAATGACTCCTGCATCCATCAATTCCTTGAATTTTTTCAACTCATCTGCTGCTGATGTTTGCTGGATAACGGTTGCATTTGACATATTTCGTAACTCTGATCTTTTTGTTTCGATATAATCAACTATCTCTCTAGCTTGATCAACCATTGAAGGTTGAATCGGAACCGAATTTTCATCATTAATCATGTCAGTGATTCCACCCTTGCTTTCAATACTTCCCGGATAAAGGTCATATCCAGATTACTGGCCTTCTCTAACTGAAAATGTCTTTCCCAGTCTAGTGCTTCACTTTTTGTTGCAAAGCCTCGTTTCATCTTTTTGATTTTCTTACCGGTCCAGTCTGTGTAATAAAAAGTGCTATTCCACTTACCGGTCTTCTTGTCTTTATTCGCCGGCATGTTTCTCCTCCTTTACTGTGTCCTGCTCTACTCCGTAGAAACGCTCCTCAAAGTATTTTCTGCTTACTCGTCCTGGGATTACTAAATACCCTTTCTCTTCAAGCTCCTTATTTAAGTCACGAACTATGCTGTAGGCTTTGGATTCTGAAACACAAAGCATTTCTTTGATTTCTCTTACTGCGATAAAAGTTTTACATTCGATCATCTTTCAAACCTCCAATTACGATTTTTGTTCTCGTAATACATTTGGGTTGAAAAAATCTCTATTACTAAACCACAGCAAAAATTTTTAAAAATATGGAAAATATAAGATAGAAAAAAGATTTGGACCTTTAAAAAGAATGTTTCCAAATGGCCTTAAAATTTTGAAAATAGAATCATTTTAGAATCATTAACAAAAAAAGACCTGAAATCATGCGATTTACACATGACCTCAAGCCTTGATTTTACTATGTTTTTGGAGCTAACCTCTAAACCACTGACCGGTTACTCCATCTCAATTGTTCCAGGTGGTTTAGATGTAAGGTCATACATACATCTGTTAACTCCACGAACCTCGTTAATAATACGGCTCATTACTGTCTGAAGTACATCGAACGGAATGTTAGCCGCCTCAGCTGTCATGAAATCAATTGTCTTAACTGCACGAAGCACTACTGCGTAGTCATATGTACGCTCATCACCCATAACGCCTACAGAACGCATGTTAGAGAGGGCCGCGAAGTACTGGTCCGGCATCCAGGATGGATTCTCACCATTCTTAGCCTTATACTCAGCTGCTGCCTTACCCACCTCTTCACGGTAAATGTAGTCTGCATCCTGTACAATCTTAACCTTCTCACCTGTTACTTCGCCGATGATACGGATACCAAGTCCGGGACCTGGGAATGGCTGACGATAAACAAGATACTCAGGTAATCCCAGTTCAAGACCAACCTTTCTTACCTCGTCCTTGAATAAGTTACGAAGTGGCTCCACAATATCCTTGAAATCAACGTAGTCCGGAAGTCCTCCAACATTGTGGTGTGACTTAATTACAGCTGACTCACCGCCAAGTCCTGACTCAACAACGTCAGGATATATAGTACCCTGTGCAAGGAAGTCTACAGTACCAATCTTCTTGGCCTCTTCCTCAAACACACGGATGAACTCTTCACCAATTATCTTACGCTTTCTCTCAGGTTCTTCTACACCTGCAAGCTTAGCATAATATCTCTCCTGGGCATTAACACGAACGAAGTTAATGTCGAAGTCCCCATTAGGTCCGAATACGCCTTCAACTTCATCGCCTTCGTTTTTACGTAAGAGACCATGGTCAACAAATACACATGTAAGCTGGTTACCAACTGCCTTGGCAAGTAATGCTGCAAGGACTGATGAATCAACTCCGCCCGACAGGGCAAGTAATACCTTGCCGTCACCAACCTTGGCTCTAATCTCATTAATAGATGACTCAACGAAGGAATCCATTCTCCAGTCGCCTGCACATCCACAGACACCTCTAACGAAGTTATATAACATTTTGGTTCCTTCAACTGTATGAAGTACCTCTGGATGGAACTGAATAGCGTAGAGATTCTTCTCTGCATACTCAGCTGCTGCCACCGGACAGTCTGCAGTATGAGCTACTGACGTGAATCCAGGAGCCATCTTGGATATATAGTCGAAATGGCTCATCCAGCACTGTGTTGCATTAGTATTATCCTCATGGCCTGCCATAGCTAAAGGTGCTGCTGCTACCTCTGAAGACTTCGTACCTACTCCTGCAAAAAGTGCGGAAGCTGGGTTAACGAATACCTGAGTCTTACCGTACTCTCTTACTGGTGCTTTCTCGACCTTACCACCAAGTACATGGCTCATAAGCTGAGCGCCGTAGCATAATCCAAGTACAGGAATTCCAAGTTCGAATAATTCCTTAGTATATGTAGGAGCACCCTCTTCATAGCAGCTGTTAGGGCCACCAGTTAAGATGATTCCTTTAGGATTCATATCCTTAATCTTCTGGATATCGATCTTGTATGAGTATATCTCACAATATACATTACATTCACGAACACGTCTTGCAACTAGCTGATTATACTGGCCACCGAAGTCCAGTACAATTACCATCTCTCTCTCCATAGTTCCCTCTCTCGTAAGGCTTAATTTACAATTCTTCTAACACATATAATTGGCTTATAGGTAGCCACACCATATTTAATACCGGTAGCCTGTGTACTGGCATGAACTATTCGTCCACCACCAATGTATATAGCTACATGTCCTGCATAACAGATAATATCTCCCGGCTGGGCATCTGCATAGGATACCTCACGACCAGCACTACGCTGAGAAGTAGAACTTCTTGGCAGGCTATATCCGAAGTGATTATATACAGCCAGTGTGAATCCCGAACAGTCTGCACCATTGGTTAAGGATGTACCACCAGGAACATAAGGATTACCAACGAACTGGCATGCATATGAAGCCACTTCCTTGCCCGAAGCACTACCACCCGAGCTATTAATTACGCTCACGGAATCAAGATTATATGCGGAACCATATTTCTTACTAGAAGATGATGAAGATGCATTTTTCTTAGCTTCCTCTTCCTGACGCTTACGCTCTTCCTCTTCCTCAAGCTGCTTAATCTGTGCATTCTGCTGCTTTATCTTAGCCTTGTAGGCTGCTGCCTCCTGCTTAGCCTTGGTAATCTGGTTCTCGTAGTCTTCAGCCTGTGCCTTCTTCTCCGCCAATAGTTCGTCGAGAGCTGCCTGCTCTTCCTCTAACTCATGCTGACTGGCCTGCAATTCAGACTGCTCTTCCTCAAGAGCTGCCCATGCGTCTGCCACGGCCTGCTTGGCTGCCTGATACTTAAGAAGCATCTTACGATCATACTCATAGAGCTTCTCAATATAATCTGTCTTGTTAACCATATCCGAGAGATTCTTGGCCTCAACAAGCATCTGTACATAGGAATAATTGCCCTTCTCGTACATGAACTTGATTCTAAGCTTCATCTCCTCGTACTGACGCTGTTCCTCAGCTTTAGCTGCATCGTAATCATCCATGGCAATCTGAATCTGTTCTTCAATCTCATGAATCTCATCTTCTACCATGCTGACTGCTGCCATTACTTCAACAAGCTGTTCATCCAGCTCATTAATCTCATCCTCTATGCCTTCCATCTCTCCTTCAAGAGCCTCAGCCTTAGAGTTCGCAGCGTTCATTGCCTTCTCAGTCTCAGCCTTCTGCTTTTTTACCTCACTTGAAGTAACAGCAGATACACGAAGTGGCATTCCTAGTACCATTATTAAACTGATTAAAGTAATTAACAGTCTCTTAATAGACATATACTCTCGCTTATTATAGTTCGCAGTTACCAACTGTACGTGGGAATGGGAGTACATCACGGATGTTGCCCATACCTGTTAAGTACATAATACATCTCTCGAATCCAAGTCCGAATCCAGCGTGTCTGCTTGAACCGTATCTTCTAAGATCAAGGTAGAAGTCGTAATCTTCCTTATTAAGACCACACTCCTCCATACGCTGCTCTAAGATATCAAGCTTGTCCTCACGCTGAGAACCACCGATGATCTCACCGATTCCTGGTACTAGACAGTCACATGCTGCAACAGTCTTGCCATCATCATTAAGCTTCATATAGAATGCCTTAATCTCCTTAGGATAATCTGTAACGAATACAGGACGCTTGAACTCCTGCTCTGTTAAGTATCTCTCATGCTCTGTCTGAAGATCGCATCCCCAGTATACCTTATAGTCGAACTTATCATTGTTCTTCTCTAAGATCTTAATAGCATCTGTATATGTAACACGACCGAAATCAGAGCTTGCTACATGCTCAAGTCTCTCAATAAGGCCCTTATCTACGAAATTGTTGAAGAACTTCATCTCTTCTGGACAGTTGTCAAGGACGTAACGAATTACGAACTTAAGCATGCTCTCAGCAAGCATCATATCGTCCTGAAGGTCAGCGAAGCAGATCTCTGGCTCAATCATCCAGAACTCAGCTGCATGTCTTGTTGTGTTAGAGTTCTCGGCTCTGAATGTTGGTCCGAATGTGTAGATATTCTTGAATGCACAGGCATATGTCTCACCATTTAACTGACCTGATACTGTAAGGTTAGTTGGGTGGCCATAGAAGTCCTTAGTGTAGTCAACTGTTCCATCCTCGTTGAGTGGAATGTTGTTCATATCAAGTGTTGTTACCTGGAACATCTCCCCTGCGCCCTCACAGTCACTTCCTGTGATGATTGGTGTATGAACATATACGAAGTCTCTCTCCTGGAAGAACTTGTGAATTGCATATGCAGCCACACTTCTTACACGGAATACTGCCTCAAATGTGTTAGTACGTGCACGAAGGTGTGGAATTGTACGAAGGTACTCAAATGAGTGTCTCTTAGGCTGGATAGGATAATCAGGTGTTGACTCACCTTCAACAATAATCTCTGTTGCCTGCATCTCAAATGGCTGCTTAGCATCTGGAGTCGCAACAATAGTTCCCTTACAGATTACTGCCGCACCAATGTTGAGCTTGGCAATGCTCTGGAAGTTCTCAAGTGTATCAGCATACACAACCTGAAGCGCCTCAAAAAATGTACCGTCATTAATTACAAGGAAACCAAAAGTCTTGGAATCACGATTAAGTCTGATCCAACCGCCAATTGTTACTTCCTTGCCGATATAACTGTCCTTGTCTCTGAACAGGTCTCTTACGTTTGTCATAGTAATATCCATGTCATTCACCTCATAAAATATTATTTAGTAGCTGAGACTGGTGTCTCAGTAACTGTTGCTGTCTCAAGTATCTTATCTACTACCATTACCTCTACAAGATAGTTCTTATAATCGTCACCATCCATAGCTTCCTTGAACTGATCAACTGATTCATAACCATAGTTGGTAGCATCTATCTCCATCTGCTTGGCAATTGCCTCATCACTAATCTCAATTCCTTCAGCTCTGGCAATCTTCTCGCAAAGAAGTGCATCCTTAGCCATCTCAAGCGCGGTTGCTCTGCTCTGGGCATTGTAGTCATCAATTGTCATGCTGTAGTAACCTGCAACATAGTCTTCAAGGCTTACACCATACTGGGTTGCATTATTCTGGTCTGTAAGCTGAGTCTGTGTAATGTAGTAATTGAGAAGATTCTCTGGAACATCATCTGTAAGGAACTCTGATGTCTCATAGAGCTTCTTAAGAACTGCATCACGCTTGGTATTAATGTATGTATTATTGGCAGACATTTCCATACTGTTCTTGACATAGGCCTTGAACTCACTAACAGTATTAACTCCGGAAATGCCAAACTTCGCAATAACGTCATCAGAAAGTGGCATAGCCTGCTTTTCCTGAACCTTATTAACCGTAACCTTAAATACTACATCCTGTCCTGCAAGGCTCTCGCTCTGGTAATTCTCTGGGAATGTAAGATTAAGTTCTACATTATCGCCAGCCTTACTACCAATGAGACCGTCTTCGAATCCAGGAATGAAGCTTCCTGAACCAAGCTCAAGATCATATGCTTCAGAGGCTCCACCTTCAAATGCCACTCCATCCTGGAAGCCCTCAAAATCGATATTTACTACGTCGCCGCTCTCAGCCGCTCTGTCGACCTCAACATTATTAGTTCCTAATGAACTAAGAACATAATTGATATATTCATCAACGTTCTCATCGGAAATCTCCATCTTAGCATCTGTGTTGATTTCCATATGGCTATAATCACCAACTGTTCCAACGTACTTATCTACGTCAATCTTACTTACGTCGATGCTTGTGTCGTCATACTTGTTTCCACAAGCTGCAAGCATCATAGCAGTAGTCATAAGTGTTGCTACTACTGCAACGAATTTTCTCATGTTTTTTCTCATATTTTTTACTCCTCGTACATAATTCTTCTTATTATTATGCATATTTAATGATTTTACCATATATCAGTATTGAATTCTATTATAATTTATCCTAGAATGCATATTGTATACAAAGTACAAAATACAATATACATTATACAAAAACACTTATTAGCTTTAATAACTGGAGGGTTATATGCTTTTACATGCTAATGCCAAGATTAATCTGGCCCTTGATGTCCTCGGACGACGTCCAAACGGCTATCATGATGTCAGAATGATTATGCAGTCTGTGAATCTATATGACGAGATTGAGATTGTTCCCAATGACGAGAAGAGGATTATTATCAAATGTGATAATAATGATCTTGAATGCGATGAGAGTAACCTTATATACCGTGCCGCCAAGGCTATTATGGAAAAAGTAGGAGCAACTGAGGGGCTCTCTATTAGTCTATCTAAGAACATTCCCATTGCCGCCGGTATGGCAGGTGGAAGTACTGATGCAGCTGCCACTCTTGTAGGTATTAATCGTCTATTTGGGTATGGACTTAGCGATAAAGAGCTTAAGGAAATTGGACTTACACTTGGAGCAGATATCCCATTCTGTATTGAAGGTGGTACCTGCTTATCCGAGGGAATTGGTGAGATTCTTACCACAATTACTCCTGCTCCTGACTGTTACCTTGTAATTGCCAAGCCAGACATCAGCGTATCTACCAAGTTCGTATATGAGAATCTTAAGCTTATTGAAGATACTGTTCATCCAGATGTGGATGGTATGCTCGAGGGTATCAAGGCCGGCAGCCTATCTGAAGTGTCTGACAGGCTTGCCAATCTTCTGGAGACTGTTACAGTTGATGCCTATCCAGTAATTAAGGAACTCAAGCAGATAATGCTTGATGAGGGCGCTCTTAATTCACTTATGAGCGGCAGTGGTCCAACAGTATTTGGAATATTTGATGATGAAGCCAAAGCCAATAAGGCTCTCAGTGTATGTCATGAAAAAGTGTCCTTCAAACAGGGCTTCGTAACCGTAATGGCCCGTCAGGGAATTGTAATTATTGAGGAGTAAGCTATGGGTTCAATGGAAGAATACATGATGGATAATCTCGATGCACTACTTCCGCTTCGTGATGTAGTATTTAAGACACTTAGACGTGCCATCTTAACTGGTGAGCTCAAGCCTGGTGAAAGACTTATGGAGATTCATCTCGCTGACAAGCTTGGAGTATCACGTACTCCTATCAGAGAGGCCATTCGTAAGCTGGAGTTAGAGGGTCTTGTTGTAATGGTTCCCAGAAGAGGCGCGCAGGTGGCCCATATCACAAGCAAGGGTATGAGCGAGGTTCTTGAAGTAAGACTAGCCCTGGAGGAGCTGGCTGTGGGACTTGCCTGCGATCGTATTACTGACGAAGAGATAGACAGGCTCTTAGTTGCCTGCACTGCTTTTGAGAAGGCGGTTGAGACTGGGGATATCGGCAAGATAACTAATGCCGATGTTGCTTTCCATGATATTATAGAGGAGGCTAGCCATAATGCCCGTCTGTCGCAGATTATCAGCAATCTTGCTGAACAGATGTATAGATACAGAGTTGAATATATTAAGGATAATACCGGATGGACAACTCTTATTAGCGAGCATAGGATGATTACTGATGCTATCGTCAAGAGGGATCCATCCCTTGCCACCCAGGCTATGCATGTCCACATTAAGAATCAGGAGAACACAATTCTCAGACTACTTAAGAAAGATAAAAGCTAAAATTCAGGAGATACTATGACTAAAGATGTAATGATTTCAATAAAAGGAATGCTCTTCGACGTTGCCGAAGAGGCCGAAGACCTGGAGGTTATTCAGCCTGGACAGTATTATAAGCGTGGCGATATGCATTATCTCATATATGATGAACCTGTCGAGGGTACCGATGAGGTCACCAAGAACATGATTAAGTTCAATGATAACTGTATGACCTTAACCAGGAAAGGAATGGTCAATACCACAATGCTCTTCGATACTAAGGAGAAGAATCTTACTAATTATGCAACTCCTTTTGGCAATCTAATCATTGGACTTGATACACACAATATTTCCCTTAATAAGACTGAAGAGGAATTAAGTCTCAAGATTAATTATTCTCTTGATATTAACTACGAGTTCCTTGCAGACTGCAATATTGATATAAGAGCAAGGGAATTAAAGCACTAATCCTAATAACGCAAAAAGTCACATCCTTCACGGATGTGACTTTTTATTTGCAATCTTTTATCTACTGTCTCTTACTTAACAGGCTTTGCTCCAGCCTTCTCCTGAGCCTTCTCAACTAACTGCTTGAACTTGCTCTTCTTAACTGGCTCTGTATTAATCTTGCCGTGAAGACCCTTAACACCTGTGATATATATACCACTTACTGTAGCCTTAACTTCCTTCTTAATTGGAACGCTATCGTAAATTGCTGCATCACAAACAAGTGTCATAACCTGTGGACCAACCTTAGCCTTAACGATTGGTAACTTAGACCATCTGAGTGCCTTAGGTGTGGAATCCATAACTGCCTGTGGAAGGCCTGCGTCCTTAAGGCGCATCTTCTTCTTATCAATAATAAGCATTGATACTGTCTGCTTAACAGCATCCATTGCTTCCTTCTGCTCTGCCTGCTTCTTCTCTGCTCTCTTACCAAGGAAGTAAAGAACAGCAGTAACTGCAATAAGAACCGCCAATATTATAATAAAAACTATCCATTGTGTACTCACTATGTGTTCCTCCATATTTTTGTGCTGTGCACATTATAGCAATTATTCACGTCCCTAGCAAGAATAAGGGGGTTAATAGTCCAAACTATTTAACGCATCCTATTATCTCATTAACGTCCTCAATACCATGTCTATCTAAGAAACTGTCAATTCCACTAACGAGTTCTTCTGTAAGATAAGGGTTAACGAAGTTCATTGCGCCTGCCGCTACGGCTGTTGCTCCAGCCATAAGGAATTCCACTGCATCCTCTGGAGATGCAATACCGCCCATACCAATAATAGGAATATTAACAGCATTAGCACACTGATATACCATTCTTACAGCAATTGGTTTGATAGCTGGGCCGGACATTCCTCCTGTCTTATTGGCAAGGACGAATTTCCTCTTCTCTATATCGATCTTCATGCCTGTAAGGGTATTGATTAGCGAGATAGCATCCGCACCAGCTGCCTCAGCTGCTCTAGCCATCTCAGTAATATCAGTTACATTAGGAGAAAGCTTCATAATAATAGGCTTCCTGCTCTTTTCCTTAAGAGTCTTAGTAATATTAAATACAGACTCTGCCTTCTGGCCGAAGGCAATAGCACCCTCCTTAACATTAGGACAGGATATGTTGATCTCCATCATATCTATATCTGTATCCGAGAGCTTCTCAACTACATCAATATAGTCTTCTACAGACTTGCCACATACATTGGCAATAATTCTGGTATCGTACTGCTTAAGGAATGGGATATCCCTATCCATGAATACATCCACACCCGGATTCTGTAATCCTATGGCATTAAGCATTCCGCCATATACTTCTGCAACTCTTGGGGTTGGATTGCCAGGCCACGGAACATTTGCCACTCCCTTAGTAACAACTGCCCCCAGTTTATTAAGATCAACAAACTCCCCATACTCCATTCCAGATCCAAAGGTACCTGAAGCAGTCATAACAGGGTTCTTAAATTCTATTCCAGCAATATTTATATTAAGCTTTGCCATTAGATATCTACCTCCCTTGCCTCGAATACAGGTCCGTCTGTACATATTCTTGCATTATTAACATGACTATGATGATCCACCTTAGCAGTCTTACATACGCATCCAAGACAGGCACCTACGCCGCATGCCATTCTCTCTTCAAGAGATATATATGCCGATATGTCTCTATCCTCAGCAAATTGCTTGATTGCACGTAACATAGGCATTGGACCACAGGAATAAATTAAATCAGCATTTAACTTATTGGCAGATATCGCATCCATAATGTTGCCCTTTGTGCCAATACTTCCATCTTCGCTGGCAACATATACATTACCATACTGCTGAAGTTCTTCTAATAAGAAGGAATTACTGTCTCTATATCCTACAACTATATTAATTTCAGAGGCTATTCTCTCTGAATCCATGCCCTCTAAGCCGCTAAGTTCCTTGGCAAGCTGCAGAATAGGCGGTACTCCTATTCCACCAGCAAGTAACATTGCACTCTTACCTCTTGCCTGCTCCAGATCATATCCATTGCCAAGCACTCCTAATAGGAAGATTCTTCGACCGGCCTTCATATGAGACAATTCTGAAGTGCCTTTGCCCGCTATTCTGTATACCAGTCTAAGGGCGGTTTTATCAGCATTTACTTCACAAATACTTATTGGTCTTGGGAGTATTGTTGACTCTCTGTTTGGAAATACTCCGACAAATTGTCCAGGCCCTGCGTCCTCTGCCAGCTCTGTTTCAATCCACATACTAAAGATATCAGGCGCTATTTCTTCGTTCCTAATAACCTGTCCTGCTACTTTTTTCTTCATAGCTTTACCTCTTAATAATCATTTTGTTTAATCTTGTTTAACTCTATATTAAATCTGCGCATTTACGCCCTATTTCAGATTTTCATATACTATTTTGCCCCTGCAAATGGTCATTATAATATCACCCGTTATTTTGCAATTCAGCAACGGGGAGTTTTTTGACTTTGAAAGTGGCTTATCGAACGATTTTACGCGGTTTTCGTCGAAAATCACCAAATCTGCTGTTCTGTCAATTGCAAGTTCCCCTGCCATAATACCATACATTCTAGCTGGATTAGTGGACATCTTGCAGAATAATTGCATTTTTGATAGTATCTCATTTTTTACCAAAGAATTGTAGCAAACCGGTAATGCAGTCTCCAACCCAATGATTCCACTAGGAGCACCTGTTATTTCTTTATCCTTTTCCTCTTCTGAGTGAGGTGCATGGTCTGTGGCTATTAGATCTATAGTTCCATCAGCCAATCCTGCAAGTATAGCCTGCCTATCCTCTTCGGTTCTGAGCGGAGGATTCATCTTGGCTAAGGTTCCATGCTCTATCACGTCCTTCTCTGTCATGGATATATGGTGTGGAGTAGCCTCGGCGTGGATATTAACTCCTCTGTCATCCTGCTTAGCATCTCTAATCAGGTCTATAGCCTCCTTAGTGCTGATATGCTGAAAATTAACTTTGGCTCCTGTCTCGAGAGCAAGTCTTATATCTCTCTCCACCATACTTATCTCAGCCATTCTATCGCTTCCACCTATTCCATAATAGTCACTGGCGATACCCCTGTTGACACCATTATTGGTAATGTAGGAAGGATCCTCTTCATGGAAGCTAAGGACAGAGTCAGTAGCGACCGCTTTTTCCATGGCTGCTCTGGCAATTCCCTCTTCTAATAATGGAATTCCATCATCTGTGAATCCAGCGGCTCCCATGCCCTTAAGATAGTCCATCTCCACTATCTCTTCGCCCTTAAGGCCCTTAGTTATACTGGCACAGGTGTATACGTTGATATCCGTCTCGGCACCCTTGTCTATTACGTACTTAAGTGTCTCCTCATTGTCTACTACAGGCTTAGTGTTGGCCATAAGAACTACACTGGTTACACCGCCTCTTGCTGCTGCCTTGGCTCCAGTGTAGATATCTTCCTTATATGTGAAGCCTGGATCTCTGAAGTGTACATGCACATCCACAAGCCCTGGTCCAATAATCTTGCCTGAGCAGTCATATACATCTGCTTCCTCACCATACTGCCTGGTGTAAGCATCCACATCGATGTTCTCTTCTATAGCTACTATCTTCTCGCCTGCTATGGCTATATCTCTTATACCTTCTAATTCGGATACTGGGTCAATTACCAGTCCGCCCTTAAGAATAATCATTCTATTCTCCTGTCTTTGGTACTATCTCATCATGCTTGCTCTCATACATAGCAAGAACAGCATCTCTTGTCTTCTCAGGAATAGCCTTGAACTCCTCACGACCAAGTCCCGCTGTTATGATAGGTTCTCCAACAATAATGGCCACATGTGCCTTGCGGATCCATGGCTTATGGGCTTCAAATATAGCCTCTGAGTTGATAATGGCAAATGGAATGATATCACAGCCACTCTTCTCAGCAATCTTGAAGCTTCCGCCCTTAAATGGAAGCAAACCTTCGCCCTTATTTCTTGTTCCCTCCGGGAAGATAAGGATGCTTAAGCCTGCCTTAACCCTCTCTATGGCCTCTAATACCATCTTGAGTCCAGCCTTAATATCTTTACGGTCTAAGAACAGGCAGCCAATGGAATTCATCCAGTCTCTAAGAAGTGGTACCTTGCCCACTTCCTTCTTAGAGATAATACCTGTTGCCGACTTGGTAATTGAATAGAACAGAAGAATATCGAAGATACTTCTATGGTTACCTACATATAGCACACTTCTGTCTGTTGGCATATTCTCTTCACCATACACTTCAATCTTAGTTCCGCATATCCACAGTACTACTTTGAAGGCCCATCTGATGACCTTCATACTGCTTGCATACTTGGCCTGTACGTTGAACTTGCCTGCAATAGCTTCCGCTATCAGCAGGGGTATCGAGAGGATTAAAAACAATCCTACAAATAATCCGACAAAAATAATTCTCATTTTCTCTTCCTTTGTTACTCGTATTTGCTTCCAAGAATGAAAATCAACTTGGAAAGTTCCAATATATCTTCTCCAAGAGGCATGCCATCAATACCCTCAAGCATGTAATCTCTCTTGTTGCTGTTAACTCCTAATAAATAGTGAATGTAATTACCCTGAATAGAAGCATATTCGCGACCCGATACAACATAGGATACCAGACCAAGCTTCATCATGTTATCAAGTATCTGGTCCTGAGACAGCTCATCTATGTCAGACTGCACATAGTAGTGCTGCTTATCAGACAGTTCTGATAATTTGACCATATCATTGAGATATCCTGTCATAATCTCATCACATCTGTTGTAATCCACCTTATAATTAGACTTAAGATATGCAACATTGGCGAGCATCTGATAATCATATTGAGATATCTGTCTGCCCTTCTCCTCTATCTGGTCAAAGAGTGCAATGGCATTGCGGTATTTCTGTCCGCCTGTTGCTCTATACATCTGCGCAGAAGCATAGTAGTAGGAGTCATCGCACACATTGTCCCTGTATTTATCCATATATGCGTAAGCTCTGCCTGCTGCCTGAAGGGCCGCAAGTACAAGTTCATCAGACTCCTCAGCATGAGACAGGTAGAACTGCGCCATAACTCCTGCGAATTCAGCTGTGGTAGTAAGGGATTCCTCGCCATCAAGCTCTTCGCTAATAGACAAGGTATCATAGACTGCTCCTGTGGCAGGATCCTGGCTCTTAAGCAGACGCTCTATAGAATTCCTTAAGAAAGTCTCATTAATATAGCTCTCTTCGAAGATATCCTTAGTCATCATCAGATTGGCCAGCACATATGTAAGGTCTGCAGTCTTATTATACTTGGCAGTAGAGATACGGCTATATATATCCTTATAGAGGTTCTTGTATATGTCTTTTTCAATCTTAAATGGGTATGAGTATCCCACATCATTCTGAAGAATACGATAAGTGCCTTCACTGGCGAATTCCGAAAAGTCACCGATATACAAGCTTACCGACTCATCCTCAGCAATCTCAAGCCTGCTCATGGTACCCTCATATACTGTGTCACCTGTAGTCTCGTCCACAATATAGTAGCTACTATCCACACCATCACTTCGCAGGAATACAACCTTCTTGCCAGAAGGATCGTAGCCCAGTCTGTCTGTAATGAGCGAAGGGCTCTGCGGCACCTTAATATAATTAAAGTCCGGTGTATAGTTAAGCCTTGCAATATCACTATAAGCTTCAACATCACTCTTATTGTTATTCAGAGCGCATCCGCTTAAAAGCGCCATTATTACAATGCTTATGACCAACCAGACTCTACGCATTTCTATCTGTTTTTCTCCCTTTAATTGCTATAAGTATTATACTAGTTGAAGGCCAAATATGAAAGACAATACTTCATTTATCCAGTATTTTACCGATATTAATATTGTCACTAATTATTCTTTTTATAAGGAGGGTTTATATTGAAGATCGATTCCTATAATGTAGGAATGGATTCCGCTAGAGCTTATAGCTCCAGCTCAACAAGGAAGTTAGCTTTCACTTATGCGAAGCAAAATTTCGAGGGTTCCCTTGGAAGTCTCACAGAAACTTTTGAAGACAGTATTCAGGCAGGGCGTACCAGAGCCCATCCTGGCGAGGATGGTAATTCTCTACGTCATATCGATCAGGTACGACAGAGATTCGTCCTATACCTCTGGAGAATGCTCTTCGGCGGTGAACGTGCCGATGATCTGGCAAAAGAGCTCGGACTGAGTACAGAATCAGCCAATACTGGTGCAAATAGCAGCATGGCTAATTCATCTGGTTCTGTTAATTTCTCAACCATTACTCTCACTGGTATTCGCGAGACCTATTTTGAAGAGTACGAAGAGATGAGCTTTACCTCGGCCGGCCAGGTAAGGACCGCAGATGGACGTACAATTGACTTCTCTGTGGATCTTCAGATGAGCAGAAGCTTCTCTGAATACTACCGCGAAGAAGGCATAGCAGTTGGTGCAATGTGCGATCCACTGGTGCTTAATTTCGAAGGCAATGTGGCAGATCTTACCGATCAGAAGTTCTTCTTCGATCTCGACTGTGATGGTGAAGAAGAGGAAATATCCACTCTGACAGGCGGCAACGGCTTCTTAGCTCTTGATTCCAACAACGACGGCATTATTAACGACGGAAGCGAACTGTTCGGCACCAGATCAGGAGATGGCTTCGCAGACCTTGCGAAATACGATTCAGACGGCAACGGCTGGATCGACGAGAACGACAGCATCTTTGATAAACTAAAAATCTGGGTTAAAAATCCCGACGGGAGCGACACGCTTATGTCCCTCAAGGACAAAAATGTAGGCGCCATTTACCTTGGCAGCGCCAGTACGAACTTCGGATTGCGTTCAGTTGAAAGCGGCCAATTAAATGGTCGAATCCGCCAGACCGGCATCTTCCTATACGAAGATGGCACCGGCGTGGGGTTAGTTCATCACTTAGATATAGCTAATTAACAAAAGAGCCCTTACCGTAAGGTAGGGGCTTTATTAATTATATTAGCGCAAATATAATATAGAATCACTGCAAGGCGTTGGCCGCGCTGCAGGCTGCGCCATTCGTATCCGGGTGGCCTATATGAATATCGCAGCCGGAAGGGACCTTGCAGTGGTTCTAATATTTTATGGCGCTTTTAAGCCAAAAAGAGCCCCCACCTTGCGGTAAGGGCTCAAAATGCATCAATTATTAATTCAAGATTTAATTTACACGCGATTATAGTTAATTAAGCAGCCTGTAAGGATGATCTTGCGCTCTTCGTCGGTGAGGTCGCCAAGTGTGAGCTCGAACTCCTTGAGCTTGCCAGCAACAACGGCATATGCCTTGATGACTGATGTCTTGTTCTCTACTGCAGCCTTGATGCCTGGTACGAAGATGTAGTCGAGGTTCTTGAATGGAAGCTCGCCATCCTTGATAAGGAATGGAAGCATACCCCAGTTGATGAGGTTACTTCTGTATCTCTTGGTAGCATACTCATTAGCGATGTTAGCCCATCCGCCAAGTACCTTCTGGCACGAAGCTGCCTGCTCTCTTGCCGAGCCATCACCTGGCTTAACAGCAAAGATTGTTGAGCCGTAGCCGATTGAATCTTCTGCGTCGGCGAACTGCTTCTTAACTGCATCCATTGCATTTCTAAGGCCTGGTCTGTCTTCGAATACGTTCTTGCCAGCCATAAGGTCTTCCTGCACTGCTCTCATGTCCTTAGCACGTCCAACATACTCTGGATCCTTACGTGAGAGTGTGAACTCAGCAAGTCCTAATGGATTTGATCTGTATGAGCTTGTCTCACCTGAAGGAATAAGCTCATCTGTTGTTGTTACAGGGTCATGAATCTCAGATACTACTCTAAGCATGAGGTTATCTGGAAGTTCACACATCTTAGGCCAATCCTTAATGTTTGGACCGAACTTAATATCAACGCTTGAATCAGCCACACCCTTAGAGTCATATACTCTGTTAGCGTAGATATTCTGATCGAAGTGGTATGTATATGTAGCAATATCTCCATCGAAGTCTGTTGCAGCTGTTAAGAAGCCCTTATTAGCTGCAGTAGCTGCAATTGATCTGGCATCCATAAGTGCTACAGATGCAACCTGGCCATTCTGTACCTTAGAACCCTCTCTGTTAGGGAAGTTACGTGTACTATGACGAATAGAGAATGCATTGTTAGCTGGTGTATCACCTGCACCGAAGCAAGGACCACAGAATGCAGTCTTAAGAACAGCACCTGTCTCTAAGAGTGTCTGTGCACAACCATTTCTCATAAGCTCCATATATATTGGAGTAGAAGCTGGATATACATTGAGTGTGAACTCATCAGCACCAATATACTTGCCCTTCAGGATATCAGCTGCAGCACAGATATTCTCGAATCCACCACCTGCACAACCAGCGATAACACCCTGATCAACATATAATTTTCCATCCTTAATCTTATCCTGAAGAGTGAAGTCGATGCTGTCACCGAAGCTGACCTTAGCACGCTCTTCAACCTCATGAAGAACATCTGCGAGATTAGCATTAACCTCTTCGATTGTGTATGCATTACTTGGATGGAATGGCATTGCAATCATTGGTCTTACTGTAGATAGATCAATGTCAATCAAGCCATCATAGTAAGCGACATCACCAGGATTAAGCACAGCGAAGTCTTCACTTCTTCCATGAATATCATAGAATTCCTTAATCTCATCATCTGTCTGCCATATACTTGAAAGACATGTTGTCTCAGTTGTCATTACATCGACACCGATTCTGAAGTCGGCGCTTAGGTTCTTAACACCAGGGCCTACGAACTCAAGTACCTTATTTTTAACATAACCATTGGCAAATACTGCGCCAATAAGGGCAATTGCAACGTCCTGTGGACCTACGCCCTTAACTGGTTCGCCAGACAGATAAACTGCAATAACGCCTGGTCTATCGATATCATATGTCTGATTAAGAAGCTGCTTAACAAGCTCTGGACCACCTTCACCCATTGCCATGGTACCAAGGGCACCATAACGAGTATGAGAATCAGATCCTAAGATCATTCTTCCACCGCCTGCAAGCATTTCTCTTGCGAACTGATGGATAACAGCCTGATGAGGAGGTACATACACTCCACCGTATCTCTTAGCACATGTAAGCCCAAACATGTGGTCATCTTCATTAATAGTACCACCTACCGCACATAATGAATTGTGACAGTTAGTTAGTACGTATGGGATTGGGAACTTCTCAAGTCCAGATGCTCTGGCTGTCTGAATAATTCCTACATATGTAATGTCATGGCTAGTAAGCTTATCGAACTTAATCTTAAGCTTATCCATGTTGCCGGAAGTATTATGAGCCTCTAAGATACCATAAGCAATTGTATTCTTAGCTGCCTCTTCCATAGTAACAGCGCGTCCAACCTTGCTGGCTACAGCAGCCTGCGCATCTGCACTTGCTTCGATTACTTCTGTTCCATTGATTAGATAGGCACCGCCCTTAGATAATGTAATCATATGAAATCCTCCTAATAGTTAAATTAATGCGGCCCTTTGCAGGCCGCATTATTTAGTTATCTGTTACGATGTTCTCTTAGGCAGCTTAACCTTGTCAAGGTGCCAAATCTCATCTACGTACTCCTGAATTGTACGGTCAGATGTGAACTTACCAGAGCATGCCACATTAAGGATGGCAGCCTGAGCCCATCTATCAGAATCTCTATAGAATTCCTCAATCTTCTTCTGAGCCTCTGCATAAGATCTGAAATCCTTAAGGATGAAGTATCTATCTGCAACATCTGTTGACTCAGTATTAAGAAGTGAGTTGTATAATGTACGGAATCTCTCTGGATCGTCTGGTGAGTAGAAGCCGTTAACAAGCTGCATAAGAACCTTTCTAATGTCCTCATCGCAGTTGAATATATCCATTGGATTGTATCCGCCGAACTTCTCGAAGTTAATTACTTCATCTGAGCTAAGACCGAAGATTACTGCATTATCAGCACCAACCTCTTCAACAATCTCAACATTAGCACCATCCATAGTACCAAGAGTAATAGCACCATTTAACATGAACTTCATGTTACCTGTACCAGAAGCTTCCTTACTAGCTGTAGAGATCTGCTCTGATACATCACTTGCTGCGAAGATAATCTCGGCATTTGATACACGATAGTTCTCGATGAATACAACCTTGATCTTGCCATCGATTGTCTCATCATTATTAATTACATCAGCCACAGAGTTAATGAGCTTGATTGTAAGCTTAGCATTTCTGTAACCAGCTGCTGCCTTAGCACCGAAGATAAATGTTCTTGGGTAGAACTCCATCTCTGGATGCTCCTTAATCTGGTTGTAGAGGTACATTACATGAAGGATGTTGAGAAGCTGTCTCTTGTACTCATGAAGTCTCTTAACCTGAACATCATAGATTGAGTTAGGATCAATATCTACACCATTATGCTCCTTAATGTACTTAGCAAGGCGAACCTTGTTCTGGAACTTAATAGCCATGAACTGTTCTCTAGCCTTAGGATCATTAGCAGCAGACTTAATCTTGTTGATTTTCTTAAGGTCTGTTATCCAACCATCACCGATTCTCTCTGTAACCCAGTCAGCAAGAAGCGGATTAGCATGAAGAAGGAATCTTCTCTGTGTAATACCATTAGTCTTGTTGTTGAACTTCTCCGGGAACATCTCATAGAAGTCATGAAGCTCCTGGTTCTTAAGAATCTCTGTATGAAGTCTTGCAACACCATTAACTGAGTAACCAGCAACGATTGCAAGGTGAGCCATCTTAACCTGTCCATCATATACGATAGCCATCTTACGGATCTTCTCCTGTGTAAGACCTGTCTCGTATGGATACTTCTTCTCAATATCAAGGATGAATCTTCTGTTAATCTCCTCAACAATCTGGTAGACACGAGGAAGTAATCTCGAGAACAGCTCGATAGGCCACTTCTCAAGTGCCTCAGACATAATTGTATGGTTAGTATAAGCACAAGTCTTAGTTGTAACTTCCCATGCCTCATCCCACTCTAAGCAGTAATCATCCATAAGGATTCTCATAAGCTCTGCAACTGCTACTGTTGGATGTGTATCATTAAGCTGGAATGTAACCTTGTCAGCGAACTTACGAATGTCATCATGAGAACGCATATACTTGGCAACAGCCTCCTGAACTGAAGCAGAGATGAAGAAATACTGCTGCTTAAGTCGAAGCTCTTTTCCTGCATAATGATTATCGTTAGGGTAAAGCACCTCAACGATGTTACGAGCAAGGTTCTCCTGCTCAACAGCCTTCTGATAATCACCCTTATCGAAGGAATCTAACTGGAAGCACTGAACTGGCTCAGCATCCCAGATACGAAGTGTATTAACAATACCATTGCCGTAACCAACGATTGGAACATCGAATGGTACAGCCATTACTGACTGGTAGTTCTCCTGCTTGAATACGTTCTTACCATTCTCATCCTGGTACACATTAACGTAACCACCGAACTTAATCTCCTTAGTATACTCAGGTCTTCTAAGTTCAAATGGATTACCATGCTCAAGCCAGTTGTCTGGTACCTCTACCTGGTAACCATCTCTAATCTCCTGCTTGAACATACCATAACGGTAACGAATACCACATCCATATGCGCCATAGCCAAGTGTTGCAAGTGAATCAAGGAAACATGCTGCAAGACGTCCAAGACCACCATTACCAAGTGCTGCATCTGGCTCCTGATCCTCAATTACGTTAATATCTAATCCAAGCTCTTCAAGGCACTCAGCAACAGCCTTGTATGCCTGAAGGTTAATAAGGTTGTTACCCATGGCACGACCCATAAGGAACTCCATAGACATATAGTAAACCATCTTAGGGTCCTTCTTCTCGTACTCCTTCTGAGTAGCCATCCAGTTATCAATTATTACATCTTTGATAGCGTATCCAGCAGCCTGAAAAATCTCCTGTCCAGTTGCCTCATCCATGCTCTTACGGTACAAAGTCTTAACATTGTACTTAACGCTTCTGATAAAAAGTTCCTTGTCGAACTGAAGCGCGATTTCTGACTTCTTTGCCATAATAATCTCCTCGTCTTTCAATAAACTAACGCTCGATACAGATTGTAACCTTCTCCCCGTTAACATTCCATTCTTTTGCTACACTGTATTCCTCTGTAAAGCTGAAGCTGTCAGCAAGTACCTTAGCTGAGATTGCTGCTTCATTAGCCTTAACAACTTCTGCAAGTTTATCATTACCAAGGATTGCAACCTTAATATGATCCATAACCTCGAATCCAGAATCCTTACGCATTGTCTGAATCTTAGAGATGATCTCATTAACATTACCCTCCTCGATAAGTGCCTCTGTAAGGGTAGTATCCATTACAACTGTAAGCTTGTTATCAGCCTCTGTTACATAGCCTTCCTTCTGCACCATTGTAATGAGCAGGTCTTCTTCTGTGAGTCTTATCTCTTCCCCATCATCGAAAATCAGTGCACCATTAGCCTTAAGCTCATCCATTGCATTATTGCCATCAAGCGTTGCCAAAGTCTTCTGGATGAATCCAAGATGCTTACCATACTTAGGTCCAACGGTCTTAAGCTGTGGCTTGAATGTATATGTTGTAAAATCGCGAACGTCATCTGTGAATGATACATTCTTCACATTAAGCTCGTCTGCAATAATGTCTACATAGAAATCTGAGAGAGCTTCTTCTGCCTTAACGAACATCTGGCCAATTGGCTGACGGTTCTTAATATTAGAGGCATTACGGCATGCTCTACCCATTACTACGATATCAACAACCTCGTCCATCTTATTCTCAAGATCCTTATCGATCTGAGCCTTGTCTACAACTGGGAAGTCGCAGAGGTGAACTGAGATTGGTGCTGATGAATCAATCGAGCATACAAGGTTACGATAAATCTCGTCAGCCATGAATGGAATCATTGGAGCTGCTGCCTTAGCAACAGTTACAAGAGCTGTATAGAGAGTCATGTAAGCATTGATCTTGTCCTGCTCCATGCCCTTAGCCCAGAATCTCTCACGGCCACGTCTTACGTACCAGTTACTCATCTCATCAACGAACTCCTGAAGAGCTCTTGCTGCTTCTGGAATTCTATAATTATCAAGGTTGTTATCAACATCTGCAACCATTGTGTTCATCTTAGAGAGAAGCCACTTATCCATAACGCTTAACTTGTCATACTCAAGGGCATACTTAGTTGCATCGAATTCATCAATATTAGCATAGAGAACAAAGAATGCATATGTATTCCATAATGTTCCCATGAACTTTCTCTGGCCTTCAACTACAGCGTCACCATGGAATCTGTTAGGCAACCATGGAGCTGAATTGATGTAGAAGTACCAACGGATTGCATCTGCACCATAGGTAGCCAGTGACTCGAATGGATCTACAGCATTACCCTTAGACTTACTCATCTTCTGGCCATCCTTATCCTGAACGTGACCAAGTACGATTACGTTCTCATATGGAGCCTTATTAAAGAGAAGTGTACTCTCAGCCATAAGTGAATGGAACCATCCACGAGTCTGGTCAACTGCCTCAGAGATAAACTGTGCAGGGAACTGAGCCTCGAATAAGTCCTTATTCTCGAATGGATAGTGATGCTGAGCAAATGGCATAGCACCTGAATCAAACCAGCAGTCAATAACCTCTGGTACTCTGTGCATATCCTTGCCACACTTCTCACACTTAATTGTAATTTCATCTACATATGGTCTGTGAAGTTCTACAGTCTCAGCTGCATCAAGACCACTCTTTTCCTTAAGTTCAGCTCTGCTACCGATACAGTCACGGTGTCCGCACTCACACTCCCAGATATTAAGTGGTGTACCCCAGTATCTGTTACGTGAAATAGCCCAGTCCTGAATATTCTCAAGCCAGTTACCAAATCTTCCCTTACCGATTGACTCAGGAATCCAGTTAACTGTGTTGTTGTTACGAATAAGATCATCTCTTACAGCTGTTTCCTTGATATACCAGCTCTCTCTAGCATAGTAGATAAGTGGTGTATCACATCTCCAGCAGTGTGGATATTCATGCTCGAACTTAGGCGCTGCAAAGAGCTGAGCACGAGCATCAAGGTCCTTTAATACTTCTGGGTCAGCAGCCTTTACAAAAAGACCAGCAAATGGTGTCTCGCTTGTAAGCTCACCCTTTCCATTAACGAACTGTACAAATGGAAGGTCATAGTTACGTCCAACATTGGCATCATCCTCACCAAATGCAGGAGCGATATGTACGATACCAGTACCATCTGACATAGTAACGTAGTTATCACATGTTACAAAGAAGCCCTTCTTATTCTGCTTGTCAGCAGTATCCTTAGCGCAGGCAAAGAGTGGCTCATACTCCTTGTACTCAAGATCCTTACCAGTATATGTCTCAAGAATCTCATATGCTGGAGCATCATCTGTCTTAAGGCTTCCAAGAACTGTATCAAGAAGAGCCTTAGCCATGTAATATGTATATCCATCGTTAGCCTTAACCTTGCAGTATTCCTCTGAAGGATTCATACAAAGAGCTACGTTTGATGGAAGTGTCCAAGGTGTTGTTGTCCATGCAAGGAAATATGCATCCTCACCTGTTACCTTAAATCTTACGATTGCAGATCTTTCCTTTACTGTCTTATAGCCCTGTGACACCTCAGCTGATGAAAGAGGAGTACCACAACGTGGACAGTAAGGTACAATCTTAAATCCCTTGTAAAGAAGATCCTTCTTCCAGATCTCCTTAAGAGCCCACCACTCTGATTCAATAAAATCGTCATGATATGTTACATATGGGTCGTCCATATCAGCCCAGAAACCAACAGTTCCTGAGAAGTCTTCCCACATACCCTTATATTTCCATACAGATTCCTTACACTTATCAATGAAAGGCTCCATACCATATTCTTCAATCTGCTCCTTACCGTTAAGTCCAAGAAGCTTCTCAACCTCAAGTTCTACAGGAAGTCCATGTGTATCCCATCCAGCCTTACGAGGAACCATATAGCCCTTCATTGTACGATATCTTGGAATCATATCCTTAATTACACGTGTAAGAACGTGTCCAATATGTGGCTTACCATTGGCAGTTGGTGGTCCATCATAGAATGTGTATGTTGGTCCCTCCTTACGCTGCTCCATACTCTTACGGAAAATATCATTCTCGTTCCAGAATTCCAGAGTCTTTTTCTCTCTGTCTACGAAATTCAGATTAGTATCTACTGAATTGTACATTTTGCTACTTCCTTTCCATATATATTTAGTAGTTTGTTTACATAATTCTATAAAATGGGTATACGCGCCCACAATCTACAGTATAATAGCACATTACGGCCCAAAAGTGAACACGGAGACGCCAATTAAACTACAAAAAGGAGAAGGTACACAATTAATATGTGTACCTTCTCCCATATTGAGAAACCATCGAAATAGGTAGTGAAAATCTTAGTTAACACCCTGTGTTCTTATGATGAACTTAACGCTTCCGTCCTGGCCATCAGCAAGGGAAGTGAATGTATGATAATCCTTTGCAGCATCCATTGTTGCGCTGAGTCTGTCTACTACAAGTCTTCCATCTCCGTCATAAGCATCCTTAAGCTTAGAGATACCTTCCTTGTCGAACTTAACCATACCATCGTTAAGGTCGTTAGCTCCTGTAAGAAGCTTATCTACACCTTCTGAAAGCTTTTCTGTACCGTTATATAATTCCTTGGCACCATCTGTAAGCTTGCCATTATTGCTAACAAGTGTACCAGCACCATTTGCAAGTTCTGACATACCACTGTCAAGCTGTGAAGCTCCGCTTGCAAGTTCTGAAGCACCACTGTTTACCTGTCCTGCGCCTTCTGAAAGCTTGCTTGCTCCTGCTGACAATTCAGAAAGGCCACCAGAGAGCTGTGTTGCTCCTGTTACCGCACTGTCAATACCTGCAGAAAGCTGTGTTGCTCCTGTTGACAGCTGATTTGCTCCTGCTGCAACATTTTCTGCGCCTGTTTTTAAAGCGCCTGTGTTAGAAGCAAGCTGACTTGCTCCTGCCGAAAGCGTTCCAACACTTGTTTTTAATGCTGCCAACTGATCTGCTGCGCCAGACATCTGGCTATTGATTTCACCATTGATACTATCAGCAATGCCTTGTGCTACAGCATTTCTTGTTGTCTCATCCTCAATATATTCTGCAAGCGCTGCAGCAATATCGTCAGCAATAACAGAGGCTCCCGAAAGACTCAATCCACTTACAGCAGTATTTAAGTCACTTAATCCACCTGCAAGCTGCTGTGCTCCGTTATCAACCGCTGTTGCTCCTTGACTTAAGCTTGCTGCTCCTGTTGAAAGATTTGTTGCTCCTGTATTTAACTGAGCTGCTCCTGTCTTAAGCTGATCTGCTCCACCCTTAAGCTGTGTTGCTCCTGCATCAAGCTTCTTAGCTCCTTCTGCAAGTGAATCAGCTCCACTCTTAAGTTCGCTTGTACCAGCAGCAAGCTTATTTGCACCATCTGCAAGCTTTGATGAACCATCCTTTGCTGTATTGATTCCATCAGCGAGCTTGCTTGCTCCATCTGTATAGTCATTTACACCATCTGAGAGCTTCTTTGCTCCATCCTGGAATTCACCAGTCTTGTCGCTAAGTTCCTGTACACCATCTGCAAGCTTCTGTGTACCATCTGTAAGCTGTGAAGCACCATCTGTAAGCTTATCAACACCTTCATCAAGATCGCTTAAATCAATTGAGTCTGTGAGGTGAATATCTGAAAGTGCATCGCTTAATACTACTGATACTGTCATATCAAGCTTGAAGTCTGAAGTAACAGCATTTACTTCAACATAATCAGGAATCTCTATATTGTTTTCCTCAAGCTTATCCTTATCAAGGCTTAAGCTGTCTGTAAGACCCGGGAAAGCAAGACCCATAACAATGTCTGTATTACCTTCGCTCATAACCTTACCGTTTGTAACTGTTACATTGGCGAATCTGTCTGTTGGAAGCATCATTGCACTCATTACTGTGAATGGTACATAGATATCCTCTTCGTTGCCTGCGATATTGGCAGCAACCTTCTGCTTATTGATATAGTCGAATCTGATAGTTACATTTCCGCTCTTACCAGCGATTTCTTCAGCTGACATCTCCTTGCCATCAAGGAAGTAGGTAACCTTTACATCAACAGGAATTTCCTTATCTGTTGTTCCCTGATAGTAGATATCCTTGCCATCTGCTGCCCATGATATTTCATCACCCTTTGTTGAGTAGGTTTCATCACCCTTAACATTACTGATATCCTTAAGGTCTGTTGCGTCTGTAAGAGTTGCAGAACCGTCCTTATTCTTGAGCCAGTCACTTACTATTACTTCCTGTGCCACACCGTTGGCATCTGCGATTACATATACGTTCTCTTCCTTATCAACACCTGTTGTTGTTCCACCAACCTGTGTTGCTATAAGGTTAGTCAACAGGTTGGCCTGGCTTTCAGAATCATTCTGTGCCATCTCAACCACTGTTGTCTCTGCACTTTCAACATTAGCTGATCCACAACCGCATAATGCACTACCTATCATTGTTACCGAAATAACTCCTGCTAATAACTTAACTGCAATTCTGTTTTTTCCCATTAATTTTTTATTACACATGATTTCTCTCCTTGGTTTCTCTATCTCAATCTGCCTTAGCTGGCTTAAATCCTTTACTTGTTTTACATATCAGTCCGTCAAATATCATATACATACTTGGAAGCATGAATATTACTACGAACATACTGATAATCGCTCCTCTTGCCATCAGTGTACAAAGCGAACTGATCATATCGATGTTGGAATAAAGACCAACACCAAAGGTTGCTGCAAAGAAGCTTAATGCTGATACCATAACCGACTGAATACTTGTGCTGTGAGCGATTGTAACTGCCTCAGCCTTTGTCTTGCCTGCTGCCCTCTCAGTTTTATATCTGTTTGTCATTAAGATTGCGTAATCAACTGTAGCTCCAAGCTGAATTGTTCCAATTACAATAGAAGCAATGAATGGAAGCTCTGTATTTGTGTAATATGGAATTCCCATATTAATGAAGATTGCAAACTCAATAACCATAACCAGGATTACTGGCAGCGACGCTGACTTAAATACAAGCGCGATGATTATGAATATCGCTCCGATTGACACAATACTTACTGTCTTAAAGTCAACCGCTGTAATACTTATAAGATCCTTTGTACAAGGCGCTTCACCAATCAGCATTCCCTTAGGATCATATTTATCCATGATTGCATTGATTACATCTACCTGATTGTTTACTTCATCTGAAGCAACCGCATATTCTGACATAATCATTACCATCTGATACTCGCCGTTATCCAAGGCCTCTCTAAGTTCTGTAGGAATCATTTCCTTTGGAATAAGTGGTCCAATAAATGTATTAAGACCGAGTACCTTTTTTACACCATCAACTTCCTTGATCTCATCCAGCATCATATCCATGTCCTTATCGCTAAGGTTGCTGTCTGCAAGTATTACATGAGTTGCATTCATATCGAAGAGCTCGTTTAACTTGTCATTGGCCTGGATACTTGGAAGGCTCTTTGGAAGAGTCTGGTCAAGGTTGTAATAAACCTGTGTATGTGTATATCCGTATATAGCTGGAATCCAGATTATTACGAACAGAACTCCGAGCGCCTTATAATGCTTTGTAACAAATGTTGAAAGCTTATCAAAGCTTGGAAGGAATACCTTGTGGCTTGTCTTCTCAATTGCCTTGTCAAACATAAGAATCATTGCAGGAAGAACTGTTACACAGTTGATTACTCCGAATACAACTCCCTTTGCCATTACAACTCCAAGGTCAAGACCAAGAGTAAAGCTCATAAAGCAAAGTGCTACGAATCCGGCAACAGTTGTAATTGAGCTACCAACTACACTTGTAATAGTTGCTGCTATGGCCTCAGCCATCGCATCATTTTTATTGTCACACTCAAGCTGTTTTTCCTTGTAGCTGTGCCAAAGGAATATTGAATAATCCATTGTTACACCTAGCTGAAGGACCGCTGTAAGTGCCTGGGTGATATATGATATCTGACCCATGAATATGTTAGTTCCCAGATTATATACAATTGCCATTCCTATACTTAAGAGGAAGAAAAGAGGTACTAAGAAGGAATCCATCGATATAGCAAGTACTAATACCGAAAGTGCAACTGCAAGGCACACATAAATCGGTGTTTCCTTGTTGGAAAGATTCTTTGTATCTGTTACAACCGCTGACATTCCGCTGACGAAGCACTGTCCTGCTGTAACATCCCTGATTTCTTCAATGGCATCCATTGTTTCATCCGACGACATTGTTGTATCAAACAAAACCGCCATCATTGTGGCATCGCCATTAACAAAGGCTTCTCTCGTCTCATCCGGAAATATCTCAACCGGAATTGATATGTCTGCGACTGAGTCATACCAGATAACCTTTTTTACATGATCAACTTCCTCAATCTTTGTCTTTAACTTTGCAACATCCTTAAATTCCATTCCTTCGACAATGCACATCGAAAATGCTCCGGTGCCAAAGTCATCAGCAAGTATCTGCTGACCTACCATTGTCTCAATGTCTTCTGGAAGATATGAAAGAATGTCGTAATTAACTCGAGTATTGAAATAACCAATTGCTGATGGAACAAGCAATGCAATACTCACAATTAGAATGATGAATCTTGCTTTTACGATTCCTTTTCCAAATGCTTTCATCTTTTCACTCCTTTTTGTTTTCGCTGTTCTCGATTGTGAGTATAAAAAAAAGAACCATATATTTGAATATACAGTTCTTTTGCAATGTATTATTTTTCAATGCTTTTAAAGATATATGTTCTTTCATTTTAGACAAATACGTCAATTTGTCTTTCCATTTTATACATACACAGAAATATGTGTAAACCAATTGGGCATTTTGGGTTTCTGTCGCTAAATCTCTGTAACCACAATTTCCTGGCCCTGAATCGTCGGATCAACTCCCATTTCTCTTACAGTTTCAAGCAAGCTCTTATCCTCGATATATGTATATATTTCGGCCATATCTTCAGGGCTTACTGTCATACCGGTATTAATCCACATCATAAAGATATAGGTCAAGGCATGGGCAAAATACCCGGCAATTCTGTCTGGTGTAATCCACACGTTTCTGGCATTGTGGGCATTAGGGTTCCTAAAGAAGAACTCAAGGAAGGTATCCGCTATACTCTTTTCCACAATGGATTCAAAAGAGTTCTGTCCTCCAAGCTTGACTGCATTCTTATAGAACTCCTTGTCATGAAGGATATTTCGTCCTGCAACAATAATGGCTTCTTTAATCATTCCATTTTCAATAAGAACATCCACACTTCCAAGAAGTCTGTCCTTTACAATCCATTCAATAAGCTCATACTTATCAACAAAGTGATTGTAGAAAGTTGACCTGATAACTCCCGCGCCATCAGTAATCTCTTTTATTGTAATCTTTTCTATTGGCTTTTTCTGCGCCAGCTCAATAAAGCTTCTGGCAAGTATTTCTTCCATACTGTCTTTTTTACGCATACATATCTCTCCACTTAATGTCTTACGAGCCTGTTGTACATATCCGTTAACAGGGTTTCAGTTGCCACAAGAAGGGCTTCCTCATCTTTTTCAACAATGCCTGTTGTCTTATATATATATGAAAAATAGGGAGTGCCCTTGGAATTGAACTTAAGACCCTTGCCCATACTAATCATAAAGTCCGGAATATTCTCAACAATGATATCCGCATCATGCTTCATGGTAACCTTGATATGGCCTTTTCCGCCCTTTACTTCAAGTGCATAGCATCTGTGAGCCAGTGCTCTTAGCACAGATATTCTAAGCAGGTTCTCAGCACTCTTAGGCAGCTTACCAAAACGGTCCTTAAGCTCATCCTTCATATCTTTCGCTTCATTGTCATTTTCTATAGAAGCTATTCGTTTATAGATATCTAGCTTCTGCACCTCATTGACAATGTACTCGGTTGGAATATAGGCATCCACATCAAGATCTATCTGAGTCTGGAACTCGTCAAGAGTGATGTCCTCACCCTTTAATTTTGCAACTGCTTCACTAAGCATCTTACAGTAGAGGTCATATCCTACCGCTTCCATATGGCCATGCTGTTTGCGTCCAAGAAGATTTCCGGCACCTCTTATTTCAAGGTCTCGCATTGCTATCTTAAATCCGCTTCCAAGATCCGTATATTCTCTTATAGCTTCAAGTCGCTTTTCGGCTACCTCTTTTAACATATAGTCGCGCTTATACATAAGGAAAGCATAAGCAGTTCTGTTGGATCTTCCAACTCGGCCTCGTAACTGATAAAGCTGTGAAAGGCCAAGCTTATCCGAGTCATGAATAATAATTGTATTTACATTGGAAATATCCAGTCCTGTTTCAATAATCGTTGTGCTTACCAGTACATCTATTTCGCCTTCAACAAATTCACACATAAGGCGCTCAAGCTCCTGCTCCTTCATCTGGCCATGCGCATAGGCAACATTGGCTTCCGGAACAAGCTCTGCTATCTGCGAAGAAATATCAGCTATATTGTTAACACGGTTATATACATAGAAGACCTGACCGCCACGGGACAACTCCCTGACAATAGCCTCCCTAACCATCTCTTCATTGTACTCGCACACAAAGGTCTGAATAGGAAGTCTCTCTCCTGGCGGCTCCTCCAGTACACTCATATCCCTGATACCAATGAGAGACATATGAAGGGTTCGGGGAATTGGTGTGGCTGTAAGTGTCAGTACATCCACATCCTCCTTAAGCTTCTTGATCTTCTCCTTATGAGTAACGCCGAATCTCTGCTCCTCATCTACGACTAAGAGCCCCAGATCCTTATACTGTACATCCGCTGACAGAAGTCTGTGGGTACCTATTACTATGTCCACCATACCCTTCTTAAGGTCGGATATTATATCCTTCTGTTCCGACGCCGTCCTGAATCTGGACAGCATGTCAATGCGAATAGGATAGTCCTTCATTCGCTGGGTAAAGGTATTGTAGTGCTGCTGGGCTAAGATTGTGGTAGGCACAAGTATGGCTACCTGCTTGCCTTCTGATACAGCCTTAAAGGCTGCGCGGATGGCAATCTCCGTCTTGCCATATCCTACGTCACCACAGATAAGGCGGTCCATAATTCTGCTGCTCTCCATATCACGCTTGGTAGCAGCAACAGCATCCAACTGGTCCTCAGTCTCCTCGTAGGGGAACAACTCCTCGAACTCTCTCTGCCATACAGTATCAGGCGAGTACATATGCCCCGTCTTAGCCTGTCTTCTGGCATAGAGATCCACAAGGTCCGTAGCCACTATATCCACAGCTTCCTTAACCTTGCTCTTAGTATTGGTCCATTCTTTGGTTCCTAGCTTATTGAGCTTAGGCTTCTTGGCCGTATCAACTGAAGCGTACTTCTGTATCACATCCAGACCCGTAGCAAGGACATAGAGTATACCACCATCCTTATATTCGATCTTCATGTAATCCTTGGTTACCTTCTCGACCTCAACCTTCTCAATGCCCTTATATATTCCAAGTCCATGATTCTCATGAACCACATAATCGCCGACTCTTAGCTCACCGAAGTCATTAATCTTCTGTCCCGAATATTTCTTCTTAGGGCGCTTCTTATGTTCGCCCACGCCGAATATATCCGTCTCCGAGATTACTACATACTTGAGCAGTGGATACTCGAATCCCTTGAGCACATTACCATACTTGCACAGAGTCTCCCCAGGCACTACTTCTCTCATAGGGTCCTCTGAATACACTGCTGTTATCTCATTATCACATAAGTCCTTTGCAAGTCGCTTGGCCCTGGTTCGCGAGCCCGAGAGCACTACCACTCTATAGCCCTTCTTCTTATAGGCAGCCAGATCCTTAACCAAAAGCTCAAAATGATTCTTATATGGCGATACAGACTTGGCAGTAATATTGGACTTAAGGTCAGATTTCTTAATCTGTCCCCTGTCATCAAGGGTAGACAACTGAAGAATCGGCATATTCTTACATGCATTTAAGGCAGTATCCAGGCTCTCAAGAAGCCTGGCCTGGGAAGGAAGTATATATCCCTTCTCAAGGCGGTTCTTCATACTCTCCTCGAACTCCATCATCACCGCATCAATATGTTCCTTAACACGTCCAGGCTCATCGATAATAAGTACCGACCTGCCCTCCGGACAGAAGCCAGGAAGCAATCCTGTATCCTTGTAGAAATAGTGAATATAGCTCTCAAGATTAGTCATTCTGCCAAGCTCCAGCAGATCTTCCTTAAGAGTCTTAATTGTCACATCAACTCTGTGAGCCTCCTCTGTCTTGAAGCTAGCACGAAGTGTCTCATAGGTCTTCTTACCTTCAGCCTCAATCTTTTTCAGGCCCTCACGCAGCTCATCCTCAGTAAGAATTATCTCCGTAGCAGGGAAAACAGTTATGCCACTAAGATTCTCTAAAGAGCGCTGACTCTCCATGTCAAAGGACCTGATGGACTCAATATCCTCACCCCACAGTTCAATTCGGTATGGGTTTTCCTCCGTAAGATCAAATATATCAATAATGCCTCCACGTATGGAGAATTCTCCCGGACCCTCAACCTGATAATTGCGGGAATACCCCATGGCCACAAGCTCAGTTGCAAGCTTTTTTTCATTAACAGGAGTCTTCTTATCTATTCTGATTGTATGCTCCTTGTAGACAGACAGGGGCACCATGGGTGTCATCAGTGCATCAAAGGTCGTAACGATTGTAATAGGACTTCCTGAAGCCAGCCTCTTAAGAGCCCGGATTCGTTCCGCCGTAAGCTTGCTGCCGTGGATATCCGCCTGGTAGAAGATCAGATCCTTGGCAGGGTATGCATAGATATTACGTTCATAGAGCCTTAGGTCTTCCACAATCTCGCGAACACGCATGTCAGAATAAGTGGCTATTATTTTGCAGCCAAAGAACTCACAGAGACCTTCAAGTACATGAATCTTCTGTGAGTCAATACATCCTGATAATGATACAGTTCTGCCATTATCCAGGCCCTTCTTTAGTTGTTCGTAGTCCGCCCATTCAGATAGGGGCGTCAAAATCGAATTCAACATAGTATAAGTTAATTATATAGGTTCATCGCCTTATCAATGCTGTCTGTAATAATAATTCTTGCGGCCTCGCTGGCAAGTCTGGTGGCCTCGTCCATTGCCTTCTTGTCGTCGCCTGCGAAGTGTCCCAGTACATGATTAACCAGGTCGCCACCCTCAGGCTTGGCGCCAACGCCCACGCGAATTCTTGGGAATACATTAGTCCCCAGATGCGAGATGATGCTCTTAATGCCGTTATGACCGCCTGCACTTCCCTTGGCACGAATGCGAAGTCTGCCCACATCAAGATCTATGTCATCGTAGATAATAATCAGTTCAGTCTCAGGATCAACCTTGTAGAAGTCTATAACCTCTCTAACACTTTCGCCGCTATTATTCATATATGTAAGGGGCTTAACAAGTATAACCTTTTTACCATCTATATAGCCCTTGCCCACAAGCGCCTTGTGCTTATGCTCCCTAATCTTAATGTCATGCATATCGGCCAGCTTGTCTACGCACATGAAGCCGGCATTATGCCTTGTATTCTCATATTCCTTGGTGGGGTTGCCCAGTCCAACTATAACAAACATGATTTTCTCCCATCTCACTAAATGTCCCTATAATTCTATAACAATTATGACCTTAATTCTACATAAAAAAGTAGAGGCCATTATCTGACCTCTACTTCTATAACCCCTCAATAATGAGTAATTGTTTTGCTTACTCCTCTTCTTCTACGACAGCCTTCTCGTAAGCTTCTAAAATAAGCTTCTGAAGGTTCTCGCGTGTCTCGGAGTTAATTGGATGAGCAATGTCTCTGTACTCTCCATCTGTTGCCTTCTTACTTGGCATTGCAATGAAGAGTCCCTTCTCACCATCAATGACCTTAATGTCGTGAACAACAAAAACGTCATCAATTGTAATCGATACAACTGCCTTCATCTTGCCTTCATTAGCAATCTTCCGAACCCTTACACCTGTAATGTTCATTTGAAAATTCCCCCTGGAAATATTTATTTACTAGATAGAGTATCTCTCTCCATCAACAAGAACTATCTCGATACCATTTTCCCCCTTGTAATATGAGTTAGCTCTAATAGTATCATGACTCTCTACGATACAGTTCTCAATGTATGTATTATCCCCAATATATACATCATTAAGAATGATAGAGTTCTTGATTGTACAGTTATTACCGATGAATGTCTTACGGAAGATAACTGAATTCTCAACTGTACCATTAACGATTGTACCGCTGCTGATTAAGCTGTTAGAGATGCTTGCACCAACGTTAAACTTAGCTGGTGGAAGATCGTCTACCTTAGAGTAGATATCTGGATACTGCTTGAAGAAGTAATCTCTAACGTCGGCCTTAAGGAAGTCCATGTTAGTGTTGTAGTAATCTTCAA
>DCIU01000031.1:12024-19232 GCA_002317245.1 Lachnospiraceae bacterium UBA1718 | reverse complement strand
CGGATAAGAACATCTCTTACGAAGTCATATCTTTCTTCCTCCGCACACCTCTCAATCATCTCGATTAAGAGTCTACGACGGATAATGTAGATACCACACGAGATTGTGTTAGACTTAGCAACGATTGGCTTCTCCTCAAATTCCTTGATTCGACATTCCTCGTTCATCTTAACAGTACCAAATCTGTCAACATTAACGTCCGCTGGCATATCCTTAACAACAACTGTAATATCAGCCTTCTTCTGAATGTGATACTCGAGTACCTTATTGTAATCAAGCTTATATACACAGTCAGCTGAACTGATTACTACATATGGCTCATGGCTTGACTTAAGGAAGTCAAGGTTCTGGTAGATGGCATCTGCTGTGCCTCTGAACCAGAGACTATTCTCAGCTGTAACAGCTGGAGTAAATACGAAGAGACCGCCCTGCTTACGTCCGAAGTCCCACCACTTAGATGAGCTTAAGTGCTCATTAAGGCTACGTGCGTTGTACTGTGTAAATACAGCAACCTTCTGAATATGGGAGTTAGACATATTACTAAGTGCGAAATCGATTGCTCTGTAGCTACCTGCTATAGGCATAGCACCTACGGCTCTCTTAGTTGATAATTCCTTCATGCGGTGGCTGTTACCACCTGCTAAAATAATACCTACTGCTCTCATTACTTCTTCTCACCTGCCTTATTCAAAGTCTTACCACTTGCTAACTTGTTATCCACAAAGTCTGCAGCTGTTGTGGTTCCAAATATGCAGGCGTTCTTGCCTACTGTAATACCATCTGGAATGTTAGTTCTCTCACCGATACATACAAGGTCACTATTATAGATATGAGGATCTGTCTCATTATCCACTGCCTCGCCAACACCTAAGCGAACTGAGTTACCAATCTCAACGTTCTCAGCTATGATAGCCTTATTAAATTCACAGTTCTCACCAATCTCTGTGTTGTTCATGATAATGGAATCTCTGATAACTGTTCCCTTACCAATTGTAACGCCACATCCAATTACTGAGTTATATACTTCACCGTAGATATCTGTGCCTTCACCAACGATACTCTTCTCAATCACGCTGCCTGGAGCATAGAACTGTGGAGGAAGTGCCTCGCTGCGTGTGTAGATCTTCCAGTATTCTTCATAAAGGTTGAACTCTGGAACGATATCAATAAGCTCCATGTTAGCTTCCCAGTACGAATGAAGAGTTCCTACATCCTTCCAGTATCCATTGAACTCGTAAGCATATAATGGTGCACCATTCTCATGGCAGTAAGGAATGATATGCTTACCGAAGTCAAGACTAGGGATGTTCTCATTAGTAATAAGAGCCTCTCTAAGAGTCTTCCAGTTGAAGATGTAGATACCCATTGAAGCAAGATTACTTCTTGGATTCTCTGGCTTCTCTTCGAAGTCTGTGATCTTACAGTTATCATCTGTAATCATGATACCGAATCTCTTAGCTTCTTCCCATGGAACTGGCATAACAGCGATTGTACACTCTGCCTTGTTCTGCTTATGGAAGTCAAGCATTACTTCGTAATCCATCTTATAGATATGGTCACCTGAAAGAATCAGAACATACTCTGGATTGAAGCTGTCAATATAGTCAATATTCTGGTAAATAGCATTAGCTGTACCTGTATACCAGTCTGTATTATCCATTGCCTCGTATGGTGGAAGGACAGTAACACCACCAATGTTACGATCAAGGTCCCACGGAATACCAATTCCGATATGAGTATTAAGTCTAAGAGGCTGGTACTGAGTAAGTACACCTACAGTATCAATTCCCGAATTAATACAATTGCTTAATGGAAAATCGATAATTCTGTATTTTCCACCAAATGACACCGCTGGCTTAGCAACCTTAGATGTCAAAACGCCTAATCTGCTTCCCTGTCCACCGGCCAGCAGCATGGCAATCATCTCTTTCTTAATCATGTCATTCCTCCATCGCTAATTCTTTATAGAAAATGTATAATGATTATATCACAGCACCCAGTCAAAGTGAATAATTTATACAAACAATTGTGATAATTTTGAGAATTTTTGTATATTTTTACGAAAATTGACTTAATTTGAATTTTTGAGGGCTTTGAGTTATATTTACATAGGTACTTTTAATAAGAAAGAAGTGGTAATTATGTATCAAATTGATTTTAAAAATCCAATTCATGTTTACTTCTGTGGTATCGGTGGAATCAGTATGAGCGGTCTGGCAGAGATCCTCTTAAGCCGTGGCTTCAGAATCTCCGGCTCTGATATGAAGGCCAGCGACATTACTAACGGCCTTGAAGCCAAGGGAATGAAGGTCTATATAGGCCAGCGTTCTTCTAATATTGCAGATGATATAGATTTGTTCGTATATACAGCAGCTATCCGCGAGGACAATCCCGAATGGATGGAGATGAAGGCTAAGAATATCCCATCTCTGTCAAGAGCCGAGCTGCTTGGCGAGATAATGCGTAACTTCCAGTTACCAATCGCTATCTCAGGCACCCACGGCAAGACAACTACCACCTCAATGGTGTCAGAGATTCTCTTAAGTGCAGACCTGGATCCAACAATTACCGTCGGCGGAATATTAAAGAGCATTGATGGCAATATCCGTATTGGACAGTCTGATTACTTCGTAACAGAGGCCTGCGAATATACCAACAGTTTCCTTAGCTTTTTCCCTAAGGTATCTATTATTCTCAATATCGAAGAGGATCATCTTGATTTCTTCAAGGATATTAACGACATACGTAATTCATTCACTAAGTTTGCTTCGCTCCTGCCAGAGGATGGTGCTCTTATAATAAATGGAGAGATTGATAACATTCCTGAGATTACTAAGGGGCTTAATGTCAAGGTATATACCTACGGCTTCGATGAGTCATGTGATTACTATGCAACAGATATTACATATGATGAGAAAAATCATGCGACTTACACTTTGAATAGCCCTAAGGGTACCATGGAGGTGTCGCTTGGTGTTCCAGGTCTTCACAACGTGTCTAACTCAATGGCTGCAATCTGCTGTGCGGATGTATGCAGCGTAGACAGGGATTCAATCAAGGCAGGTCTTCTTAGATTCGGCGGTACTGACAGACGATTCCAGTACAAGGGCAAGATTGGCGAACTTACAATCATCGATGACTACGCTCATCATCCAACTGAGATAATGACTACTCTCACAACAGCGCTTAAGTGTGAACACAAGAAGTTATGGGTTGCATTCCAGCCTCATACATATACAAGAACCAAGGCATTCCTTCATCAGTTTGCCGAGGCCCTGTCCCTGGCTGACGGAATTATCCTTGCTGACATTTATGCCGCGAGAGAGAAGAATACGATTGGTATTTCTTCGAGGGATCTACAGGCAGAGATCATCAAAAACGGAAAGGACTGCTATTATTTCCCAACTTTTGATGAAATTGAAAATTTTATTTTAGAAAATTGTTCTTCCGGTGATATGTTGATAACTATGGGAGCCGGAGATATCGTAAAAGTGGGCGAAAGTCTACTTGGAATATAATTATCCACATTATCCACAAATTTTGAGGTCATTTTGGCCACTGAAATTTGTGGATATTTTAATTTTCCAAAGCCCCCTGTTTTAGCCAGTTTGAAGTGGTTTTCAAAAAGATATCCACATTATCCACATTATCCACAATTGGTCAAAAACGCCGATTTTACGGGCTTTGCGAGGTGTGACCCTCTATGTTTTTTACACCTCCTATGCTATAATTCCTCTTGCGAATAAAAGCATTAAGGAAGTAGTAATAAATGGGTGACCTTACATTGTACAGAGACAGCGATTCAGGCAGCTTTTCTGTATCTAATTATTTCATAGATGAGTACTTGGCTGACGCTAATGATGCGCAGATTAAGGTATACTTGTACCTTGTCCGCATGATGAATGGCGGCAGATCAACTAACATTGGTGATATGGCCGATAAATTTAATCATACAGAGAAGGATATCTGCAGGGCTCTGCGTTACTGGGAGAAGATGGGCGTAATGTCTCTTAACCAGGACAGATCTGGCAATATTGTAGCTATCCAGTTCCATGATATTAGCTTAAGACAGGTATCTGGCATTGATATTGCGGCTGAGACTGCTCCTGTGTCTGTAACTGTCACTGCTCCAGTCACTATGACTGCTCCAGCTACTATGACAAACTTCCCTGTCAGAGAGGAGGCTCCTGTCACAGAGTATGTTAAGCCATCCTATAATGCAGGCGATCTCAAGGCCTTCAAGAATAAGCCAGGAACAGAACAGTTAATCTACGTTGCAGAGAGATACCTTGGTCGTACTCTCTCAGCTAATGATATTCGCTCTCTCCTCTTCTTCACAGATGTGCTTAAGTTTGATGAGGACTTAATTGATGAGCTTATCCAGGCCTGTGTAGAACGTGGCAAGACCACCTTCTCTTATATGGATAAGGTAGCCATCGACTGGGCAGAGAATAATATCAAGACTGCTGCCGACGCAAGGAAGTACCTTAAGAGCAACTTCAGCGACACAACAGGCGGACAGGCTAAGATTCGTAATATATCCACAGCCAAGGCTAATCCAAGCAAGGGCATGGAGACAAGAGACTATGATGTAGAAGCTATTGAGAAGCAGCTACTTAGTCTGTAATAGATAGGTAATATATGTCAATTACAAACTCACAGTTCAATTCAATCAGAAAAAGATACGACGAGAAGCATCGTGATGCCATTATGCTACGCGATGAGAACGAGCGTATAGTCAACGAGAAGGTAGATGGCTACAAGGAATTATCCGAGGCCATCGCCAGTCTCACTGTGCAGAGAGCGCTTCAGGCAATCTCTGGCGATAAATCAGCCCTAGATGATCTGTCTTCAACAATTTCAGACCTTTCAGAACAGAAAAAAGCGCTTATGAGAGCTGCAGGATATCCCGATGATTTCCTGGAGCCTAAGTTCGAATGTGATGACTGTAAGGATACTGGATATATTGGTAACGATATGTGCCACTGTTTCAAGCAGCAGATTATTACAATTCTGTACAATCAATCCAACATTATTGAACATCTGAATAAGGCTGGCTTCGATAAGTTGACAGAACGCTACTATTCTGGAGATGATCTCCATAACTTCCTTGATGCCAAGGAAAAATCTATTAAATTCGTAGAGAATTTCGATAACGACTACCAAAATCTCATTTTTTATGGTACAGTTGGTGTCGGCAAGTCTATGCTAAGTCAGTGCATAGCTAAGGAATTGCTTAACACTGGTCATTCAGTTATATATTTCAGTGCAATTACCCTCTTCGACCTTCTATATAATAAGAAGGATGACAAGGGCGATATCGAGAACATATATGGCTGCGACCTGTTAATCATAGACGATCTGGGAACAGAATTTCCTAATAATTTTGTTGTATCATCCCTTTTCTCTCTTCTTAACGAGAGGGCTCTCAGGAATAAGCCGGTAATTATATCGACCAACCTTACTCTGATAGAGCTTAAGGACAGATATACAGATCGTGCATTTTCACGAGTAACTGGCGGATATACCTTATGTAAGATGTCAGGACCAGATATTCGTATTGCAAGCAAGGTTAATTCAAGTAAATAGAGTGTATAAAGAAAGCGAGGCTATCCGATATGGAGAATCGTGAAGAGAAGCGTAATCTGGAGTCGATTCCAGTAGGTTCCCTTAGAATTATTCCACTTAAGAGTTGTAAACAGTTAGGCGAGAAGGTTGACAAGTATCTTGTTGGCTGGAGAACTGAGCGTGAGAATGAGCACAAGAACAGCTTGGCATTCTCAGGTTATCAGAGAGAGTCCTACATCCTCAATGCAAAGCTTCCTAGATTTGGTTCTGGTGAAGGCAAGGGTGAGATTAGTGAGTCTGTTAGAGGTTCTGATCTCTACATTCTCGTCGATGTATGTAATTATTCATTAACATACAAGATGGCAGGCTACGAAAACCGTATGTCACCTGATGATCACTATCAGGATCTTAAGAGAGTTATCGCCGCAGTTGGTGGTAAGGCTCGTAGAATTACAGTAATTATGCCATTCTTATATGAGAGCCGTCAGCATAAGAGAACAGCAAGAGAATCTCTTGACTGTGCCCTTGCTCTTCAGGAGCTCACAAGAATGGGTGTTGATAATATCATTACCTTCGATGCTCATGATGCCAGAGTACAGAACGCTATCCCTCTTAAGGGCTTCGAGACTGTTCAGCCAGCATATCAGTTCATCAAGGGGCTCCTTCGTAATGTTAAGGACCTTACACTTGATGCATCTCATATGATGGTAGTCAGCCCTGATGAAGGCGGAATGAGCAGAGCTATCTACATTGCCAACGTTCTTGGTCTTGATATGGGTATGTTCTACAAGAGACGTGACTACACCAAGATTGTTAACGGCCGCAACCCAATCATCGCTCATGAATTCTTAGGCTCAGATGTAACTGACAAGGACATCATCATCGTCGATGATATGATCTCTTCAGGCGAAAGCATCTTAGAGGTTGCTTCAGAGTTAAAGAAGCGCAATGCTGGCAGAATCTTCGTATTCTCTACCTTCGGCCTCTTCACCAATGGCTTCGATAAGTTCGATGACTTCTATGACAAGGGTCTCATCAACAAGATCCTCACAACCAACCTCATCTACCAGCCAGAAGAGCTATTAGAGAAAGAATGGTACATAAGTTGTGATTTAAGTAAATATATTGCTTATATAATCGATACATTGAACCATGATTCTTCAATCAGCGATCTATTGAGACCTAGTGAAAGAATTCAGAGTATTGTAGCTAGATACAATAACGGCGAGCTATAACTAACAAAAATATATAAAAGAGCACGATCTCGAAGCGTTGGCCAGCCGTTGTTATGCAACGGGTTTTGCAGGCTGCCCAATTAATAACCGGGTGGCCATTTAACTTCCTTGCAGCCGGAAGGGACTTCGAGATCGTGCTCTTTTTATAATGTTTTTGTGGCAATTATTCGTTGTTCTTAATCGCGTAGGTCATGAATCTGTTACCGTTGGACTCGAACATCTCGCGGGAGTCGTTGCGGCCGATTTTGTAGATCTCACCGCGTTCTGGGTCCATGACTACAATGTTCTGCTCGTTGAAGCCGATAATGAGCATGGCTGAGCCATCGTTCATGAGGGCCAGGACTGGGATGTCCTTGTTGACGTAGTAGAGCATCATATCCATGGTACAGCCTGTCAGGTTGAGGA
>DCIU01000031.1:3761-11813 GCA_002317245.1 Lachnospiraceae bacterium UBA1718 | reverse complement strand
TCGTTACCATTTATATCAGTAACTGTTCCTCTTATCTCATATGCCGAATCCACGGCCTTGGCTACCTTATCGTATATTCCTACAATCTCACCATCACCATATACTAAGAACCTGTCCTTGGTCTCAGTGTTAGTTATCTCCACGTTTCTACCACCTTCATATAATACTTCTCGTGGAGTAAGCATCTTAAGGCTCTTGGTATCGACGATCCTCTTCAACTTAATCTGAGTGATTCTCTCATACATCTCAGTATTGGCGTACTCGATAGTATTCTTGCCTGGATCAACCTCTGTATTGTTGGTTATATGGTCATCCACTATAGGAATGAGCCTACCACTGTCGTCCTTCTTGGCTCTGTGCAGAGTAATCTGGTTGCCTTCAATCTCGCCACCAGTTACGTAGATATCATCGAAGTTATACTCCTTCAGGATATCACCAGCATCATTCTGAATCACGATTCTGTTCATAGGAATCGTAATATCACCCAGCTTGTTACGAATCAGATCATCCTCGAAGCTGATACCATAGATAAGGTCCTCATTCATGAAGCCCATAGGCTTAACGTACTCAAACCTGTTCTTCTCCACATACTCAGTCTGTCCGTTGGTAAGACTCATTACAGTCAGGTTGGAGGTGATATTATTCTCATCAGCCTCGTCCTTATCCTGCCATACGAAGGTCTTGGCGCTCTTGGATACGAAGAAGGTATCCTCGTTAATATTGTCAGCAATGACCTGTACTTCTCTTGTACCGGCCTGAATTCTGTATACTACGCCATCTATGAATACGAAGAGGTCACCCGCAGTATTGTGATAGCTAAGAGTCTCTATGTCGCATCGTAAAATGTCCTGCGATCCATAGTATGGAATAAATACCTGTTCCTCGATGGTATTGAGCTGGCTGTTGTAATAATACTGAATTACACCAACTTCTCCCTCGTGGACACCTCTGTTCATATATCCATATACAAGGAAGGCTACATTGCCATTCTCCTCTACATCAAGGATCTTAACCTCAGCTCCCCTGTACCTGCTTCTGTAATCATCTGATGGAGTATCATAGAAAGCAAAGAGTCTCTCAAGCTTGTTATCTGTTGCATTGTAACAGTAGAGACGACCGTCATTCTCGAAGGCCAGTATCTCGCCATCCTCACTCTCCATCATCTGGATTTCCTCACTCTGGATGCCCATCCCAATCTTGTCGTTAGCAAAGGAAGACTTATCCATAATGAAAATCTCGTCCATTTTTCTATTAAAGGAAAGAAGATAATTCCTCTGGGAAGTCACACGAATTCGGTAGTATTCAGTTATATTGTAGAAATGCTCAGTCCTGTTCTCGACCACGCTGACAACATACTTCATCTCGAGAGAAGACATTGTGTCGCCTATCTCCTCAATGGTGATGGATGGCAGGGTCTTGATTCTAGGGGTAAGATTGCCCCAGGTCAGCTGGTTCATATTACTGTGAATGGTGACCACTCCCAGAGTAGTATTGTCACCCTCTGAGTTAGGCTCCATATATGCAGACAGCTCCTTGATATTATCCTTGGAGAAAGTCTTGTTATTGAAGTCTGTGACAAAGGCAATCTTGTCTGAAGGATTGGCATTCTCATTCTGGATTACTCTTGTATAGTAATATACCGTTCTGTCATCAATAAGGGTAACCACGATGATGAGGTTATATTCCTTACCCTTATCAATAAGGTCCTTAAGCTCAACTGTACATTCTGTGTAATCCTTGTAGTCGTTGTATCTGAGGACCTGAGTGTCCTCAATAAGTCTATTTCCATCGGCACTACGCACCTCAATCTTAATTGAGGAGATAGTCTGGCCGTACTTGTCGATCTTGAATCTGACCTCCCTATCGTCACCAATTGGAGTCACACTGTCCCTTAGCGTACTGCAGTCCATCTTAGTCAGATAGCCGTGCATCTCGTTGACATAGGTACCGTCATAATCTATATAAGCTACTGGAAGACTTGGCTCTGTCATGTCCACAGTCATATCAGTAGTACCCTGATTAAGATAAATAGAGAAGAACAAACATGCCGCCAAAAAGGTGACAATTATCACTCCCCATCTGATCAAATTCTTTTTCATAAATAAAAATGCATTTAGACCATGCACCATAAAGGCACATGGTCTAACAGATAAATCTTACTATTAATTAAGAGAATTAATTCTAGCCATAGCTCTCTGAAGAGCTGCTTCCGCACGAATAATATCTAAGTCTGGAGTCTTGTCGCTAATACGCTTCTCAGCCCTGTCCTTAGCGGATTCTGCTCTGGCTAAATCAATCTCATCCGGCCACTCGATTACCTCGGCAAGTATTGTTACACTGTCCTGCAGTATCTCTACGAAGCCTGAGTGTAAGGCAGCCTTTTTAACCTCTTCCCCTGTGATTGTAAGCACACCTGGCTTAACAATAACCGTCATAGGAATATGGTTCTTATATACACCAATCTCGCCCTCTGTGGTATTGAACTCTACCATAGTAGCTTCAGCTGTATAGAAGACTCTCTCTGGTGTAATTACTTTAATTGTAAAAGTGTTCTTATTATCTTCTGCCATGCCCTAATCTCCAATAGCATTACTTAACACGAGCGATTACGTCGTCAATGCTTCCGGCATTAAGGAAGTAACTCTCTGGTACATCGTCATGCTTACCTTCGAGAATCTCCTTGAAGCCTCTGATTGTCTCAGCAACTGGAACATACTTACCTTCGAGACCAGTGAACTGACCAGCAACGAAGAATGGCTGTGATAAGAATCTCTGGATCTTACGAGCTCTTGATACAACAAGCTTGTCATCTTCACCAAGCTCATCCATACCAAGGATAGCGATAATATCCTGCAATTCCTTATACTTCTGAAGAATCTCCTGAACTCCTCTGGCAACCTTGTAGTGGTCTTCACCAACTATTCTTGGATCAAGAATACGTGATGTAGACTCAAGTGGATCAACCGCTGGGTAGATACCAAGCTCAACGATTGAACGGCTAAGAACTGTTGTTGCATCAAGATGCGCGAAAGTTGTAGCTGGAGCTGGGTCTGTTAAGTCATCGGCTGGTACATATACAGCCTGTACCGATGTAATTGATCCATTCTTAGTAGATGTGATTCTCTCCTGAAGAGCACCCATCTCTGTCTGAAGTGTTGGCTGATAACCAACGGCTGAAGGTACACGACCAAGAAGAGCCGAAACCTCTGAACCAGCCTGAGTAAATCTGAAGATATTGTCAATGAATAACAATACGTCCTTACCAGCCTTGTCACGGAAGTACTCAGCCATTGTAAGTCCTGTAAGACCAACTCTCATACGAGCTCCTGGTGGCTCATTCATCTGACCGAATACCATTGTTGTCTTATCAATAACGCCCGACTCCTTCATCTCGTAGTAGAGGTCGTTACCTTCTCTTGTACGCTCACCTACACCTGTGAATACTGAGTATCCACCGTGCTCTGTAGCGATGTTACGGATTAACTCCTGAATAAGTACTGTCTTACCTACACCGGCACCACCGAAAAGACCAATCTTACCACCCTTCTGGTAAGGGCAAAGGAGGTCAACGACCTTGATTCCTGTCTCAAGAATCTCTGCCTCTGTTGCCTGCTCAACGAACTCTGGAGCAGGTCTGTGAATTGGCTCATATGTGGTTACTTCAGGTGCTGGTATATTGTCAATAGGCTCACCTAATACATTGAACATTCTTCCAAGTGTATTCTCACCAACTGGAACTGAGATAGGAGCACCTGTTGCGATTGCATCCATACCTCTTACAAGTCCGTCGGTAGGACCCATGGCAATACATCTTACTGTATCATCACCAAGGTGCTGTGATACCTCAATAACAAGAACGCTTCCGTTCTGTCTGGTAATCTTGATAGCCTCGTTGATCTCTGGCAATTCGCCAGCAGCGAACTTAACATCAAGAACGGCACCGATGATCTGTGTAATCTTTCCTACACGCTTATCTGCCATTATTTTATCCTCTCTAAAAACTAAATTCGTACTATCACTAACTCTGTGCCTGTGAACCAGCAATAATCTCAGTAAGCTCCTGAGTAATAGAACCCTGACGTGCTCTATTGTACTGAAGAGTTAACTTATCAATCATTTCCTCGGCATTAGATGTTGCATTATCCATTGCCTGCATTCTGGCTCCATTCTCACTTGCTACAGATTCAACCATTCCACCATAGATGATACTTGTCACATACTTAGGAATAATCATATCAAGGGCTTCTGTCTCCTCTGGCTCGAAATTCATTGGAGCTTCTGCCTTAACCTCTGTAGTAGTCTCGGTCTCTTCTGTCTCAACAGGAAGCAGCTTAATCAACTTAGGCTCATGTACAACAGTGTTCTTGAAGTAAGTATATGCAAGATATATCTCACCAATCTCACCTGCTCTGTATGCATTAAGCAATACTGCACTAAGTCTCATTGCATCGATATACTCTGGAGCATCAATCATCTCCGAATAATCTTCTGCGAGTTCGTAGCCATATCTGTTCATTGCCTCACGGCCCTTCTTACCTAATGTATAGATACGAAGGTCTTCCTTAGCAAGCTCTCCTCTTGTTATGAGCTTAACTACATTAGAGTTGTAACCACCAGCTAATCCTCTGTTACCAGTAATCATGATAACAGCCTTCTTACTACTGTCATTACCAGTAATAAATGGATGGTCAATATTGCCTGACTTGGCAAGCATCGACTGTACTGTGCGGTACATATAATCAAAATATGACTTACTGTTCTCTGCTATCTGCTTGCTTCTCTGAAGCTTAACAGTAGACACAAGCTTCATGGCTTTAGTGATCTGTCCAGTACTTTGTATACTAACTTTACGTCTTTTGATGTCTCTCATAGACGCCATAGATTATCACCTTCCAATCCGCTTTATTTGAACTGTGCCTTGAACTCCTCGATTGCCTTCACAAGAAGTGCGTCAGTAGCTTCGCTAATCTGCTTCTCAGATGCGATGTTACCTGGAATCTCAGGATACTTTGTATCTAAGAACTCGAAGAGCTCAGCCTCGAATCTAGTAATCTCACTTACTGGGATATCGAGCAGATACTTGTTAGTTGCTGCATAAATAATGATTACCTGATACTGTACAGGCATTGGCTTGTACTGTGGCTGCTTAAGGATCTCCTTAATTCTCTCACCCTGTGCAAGCTTTTCCTTAGTATCATCATCAAGCTCTGAACCAAACTGAGCAAATGAAGCAAGCTCTCTGTACTGAGCAAGCTCAACTCTGATAGGTGCAGCAATCTTCTTCATAGCCTTGATCTGAGCAGCACCACCAACTCGTGATACTGAAAGACCTGCGTTAACAGCTGGTCTGAAACCAGAGTTGAACATCTCTGTCTCAAGATAGATCTGGCCATCTGTGATTGAAATAACATTAGTTGGGATGTATGCAGATACATCACCAGCCTGAGTCTCAATAATAGGAAGGGCTGTGAGAGAACCTCCGCCGTACTCATCGCTCATACGAGCTGCTCTCTCAAGAAGTCTTGAGTGAAGGTAGAATACGTCTCCAGGATAAGCCTCACGTCCTGGTGGTCTCTTAAGAAGTAATGAGAGTGTACGATAAGCAGTAGCATGCTTACTTAAGTCATCATAGATAACTAATACATCTCCACCATTCTCCATCCATTCCTCACCAATAGCACAACCTGCATATGGTGCAATATACTGTAATGGTGCAAGCTCACTTGCTGTTGAAGCAACAACAGTTGTATAAGCCATTGCGCCGTATTCTTCTAAAGTCTTAACGATGTTAGCTACTGTAGATGCCTTCTGACCGATGGCAACATAGATACACTTAACACCCTGTCCCTTCTGGTTGATGATTGTATCAATTGCAATAGCTGTCTTACCTGTCTGACGGTCACCAATGATTAACTCTCTCTGTCCTCTTCCGATTGGAACCATTGAGTCAATAGCCTTGATACCTGTCTGTAATGGAGTATCAACCGACTTACGTGTGATAACGCCGGAAGCAACTCTCTCAATCTGACGATATTTTTCAGTCTGGATAGGTCCCTTGCCATCGATTGGCTGGCCTAACGCATTTACTACACGACCAAGCATAGCATCGCCTACAGGTACCTCAACAACTCGTCCTGTAGTCTTAACCATGTCTCCCTCGTTGATATTCTTCTGGTTACCAAGAAGAACGACACCAACGTTGTCCTCCTCAAGGTTAAGTACCATACCGAATACCTCTCCTGGGAACTCTAACAGCTCACCCTGCATAGCCTTCTCGAGACCATGTACACGGGCAATACCGTCTGCAACCTGAATTACTGTACCAACGTCTGATACCTCTAATTCGCTTGCATATCTCTTGATCTGATCCTTGATGACTGAACTTATCTCTTCTGGTCTTAAATTCATGGATCTGTTCCTTTCTATCTTGCAACTAGCCTAACTGAATCTTCATCAGTTCCTGCTGCAGTTTCATTACCTTAGTATGTACACTACTGTCTACTACTCTGTCGCCGATACGAATCTGCATTCCGCCGATAAGTGACTCGTCTGTGGAATAATTCATCTCCATGCTCTTGTAGTTAGTAGTGTCTAAAAGCTTCTGCTCAACTGCCTTCTTCTGACTCTCTGTCAGCTCTGAAGGGGTTGTAACATAAGCAACACCGATGCCCTTAAGCTTCTTAACTTCATCTGTAAAATACTGAAGGATCTCATCAATCTGTGCGAAACGTCCCTTGGCAACGATCATGGTTAAGAAACCAACCAGTTCATCACTGACTCTTCCCTTGAACACATTCTCTACTACCTCAAGCTTACCCTCTAACGAGATACGTGGGTTATTGATGAGCTTACCGAAGTCTGGATTATCCTTAAGCACTGTAGAGATGCCTGCGATCTCTTCAGCGAAGACTTCGATCTTATTATCCTCGACAGCCACCTCAAGTAAGGCATCGCCATATGTCTTAGATATTAGCTTAGCCATGTGCTGTCACCTATCTCCTTCAATGTATCTTCAACCAGGCGATCCTGAACAGAACCGTCCATCTTCTCGCCTATTACCTTCTCAGCCATAACTGATGCTACTGCGATCATTTCCTTCTTCACATCATCAGCTACACGCTGCTTCTCAAGCTCTGCCTCTGTATTAGCTCTCTCAACAATGCCCTTAGCATCTTCCTTAGCCTTAGCTACGATTGATGCCTCATTATCAAGTGCCTTCTTTCTAGCTTCACTTAAGATTGCTTCGGCTTCCTTGTTGATATCATGTAATTTCTGCTCGTACTCAGCCTTAAGAGCGTCTGCATCTTCCTTGCTCTTCTTAGCCTCGTCAATATCCTTCTTGATACCTTCCTGTCTCTTCTGTAAGAATTCTCTTGCAGGGTTGAAGAAGAAGTATGAAGCAAAGAAGAATAATGCAATAACAGCTATAAGTGTAAGTGTTGCGTCTGCTAACAGCTGGAAGTCAAGATCGAATAATCTTGGTGTCATCTCATCAGCTGTGGCAAGCACTAAGCCCGCATTTAATAATTGATTCAACTGACTGCCTCCTTTCTCTTAGTTTAATCTAAATTCCGAAGGCTTTATTTTGCCAGTGGCTTAACAAAGATAAGGATCATAGCGATAAGAAGACCGTAAAGACCTGTTGTCTCTGCAACGGCCTGACCAAGTAACATAGTACCTGTGATATCACCCTTTGCTCCTGGGTTACGTCCAACTGCACTAGCTGCATGTCCAGCTGCAATACCCTGACCTACACCAGGTCCGATACCTGCGATAACTGCAAGACCTGCACCGATTGCTGAGCAACCTAAAATAAAGTTTGTGTTGAATTCCATAATTCATTCCTCCATGTAATAATTAATTTTGTAAAAATGAGAGCAACTGAGTCTCCCGTTAATTCGTATTCATTGCATCCGAGATATAAGTCATTGTCAGCATACAGAATACATATGTCTGAATCGCTCCTGAGAACAAATCAAAGTAAACATGTAAAGCTGCAGGCCAGATAATGGCAATCTTGCTAAGCAGACCATAAATCAGAGCCATCATTAC
>DCIU01000031.1:0-3527 GCA_002317245.1 Lachnospiraceae bacterium UBA1718 | reverse complement strand
CTTAGTCCTAGTAAGCCCGAAATATTACTGAACAATATGAATATAAATATTGTTCCGATGTAATTACGGAAGTTCTTACCATTTTTACCCATAGTAGAATCAACCATTCCGTCAAGCTTCTCTACTATAAGTTCCACAATGTTCTGAAATCCTGTCGGCACTTCGGACGCATTCTTCATGACTCTGCCCGCAACGTACAGGAAAACAAACAGTGTCAGCAGCACGATTAAAGTGCACACGTGAGTAGTTGTTATCCAAACCTTATGTCCGAAGAAGCTATATGAGAATATACCATGGACCATAAAGTCGATTTCATCATCTACGGATAACAAAATTCCTGGATTCATACATTCACCTCCTATCTATATATTTTGTTGTAAATTATTTTCATTAAAGGTTGAAGATAAGCTCCAATCTTCAGCCCCATAATTCCTAAGAAAGCTGCCAGCGGATAGGCAAAATCCGTTAGACATAAAACAAGGAATACAAGGAGTATAACTGCGTATCGTATCATACTCCACTTGGTAGCAAATGCCTGCGCGCCCTTCTCATTGTCAGCATTGACCGTCAGATTACGATCCAGTGCCCACCACATATGAATTGCACTTAGTCCTGCAAGCAAGGCTCCAATCCACAGACCAATTGTATATGCGCTCATACTTGGTACGAACCACATCCCTATGATCTGACATACTACTGTAAACAGCAGTATTCCCATAAGAAGTTCAAGCAGAGTCTCATCAATCTTACTTGTCATTCTTATATTCCTTCCTGGCCAGAATATATATATTACGCGCTCCGGCCGCTGCTCCTATGAAGAACATTATGATAAAAATAAAACTTGTACCAAGCTTGGAATCCAAGTAATATCCAATGCCCGAACACAGGAAAATTGGAACAAGCATATTGATGGAAAACTGTGAAATATATGTAAGAATTCTTAAGTTATTAGATTCCTTTTTCACTGGTATTTCCTTTCGCCCCAATTAGAGTTTATTATACTAAATTTTAGGGGTAATTGTAAAGGAAATGAGCGCTTTCCATAATGCGAAAATACGCGAAAGTTAATATGCATTTTTTCATTGACTAACCAGCCCGCACAGAGTAACATTTAATGCAACTAATCATTTAATTCTTATCGTTTTTTCCCATCTTACATTGTGGAGGTTAGATATGTACTCAAAGCTATATCGCAAGCGCCTTATCCCATTAGAATGTATTGAGCTGAAGGATGATACTATTTTGTATTCTGATGAAGACATTCTGGTCACCAGCTGGAAGACACTGAAGCCAAGAAATGATTTCCATCACGGCTATTCCTGCTATTTCTTCAAGGATGGTATTAAAGTCAGTCAGTTCCTTAGGGAAGATGGTTCGCTCTATCACTGGTACTGCGATATCGTGACCTACGAGGAGGATAAGGAAAATAATGAATTAACCATCATTGATCTCTTAGCTGATGTAACAGTGGATGCTCATGATGTGATGAATGTACTCGATATAGATGAGCTGTGCGAGGCCAAGGAGAAGAACATGATTACCGACGACCAGTTCTTCATCTCCGTCAAGCAGTTGGGCGAACTAATCTCGACAATCCAGAAAGGACAATTCAGCAAATATACAGATGTGCTGCTGGCACATGTGAACTAATGGCAATAATAAACAAAGCCACCACAGGACGTTGGCCCGCTGCAGGTTGCGTCGTGCCATAGCGTAGCGATGGTACACGCAATCCGGAAGGTATCCTGTGGTGGCTTTGTTTTATTTTTGATAGGGGGTCCCTGTCCCCCCGTATCATTTGTATATTGCTAGTAGAATATATGATCGCCAATCTGAATTCCGCTAAGGCCTTCGATTGGTGTTCTGAAGTATACACAGTTGCCGACATTGGTCTGTCCTGACATAGCTTCGTCGGCTGCCTTGTAGCAGGCCGCTGTTGCTCTGTCCTCGGCGAGGGCAAGGGCTAGATGTCCATCACCGACTGGTGAGAACTGCTTGTTCTGATAGATAACGCCTACCACTGTATCAGGATATACTGATGACAGAACTCGGTTAATAACAACTGAGCCTACAGCCAGCTGTCCTGCATAAGGCTGGTTACCAGCTTCGCAGTAGATAAGGTTGGCAAGGAGCATTCTGTCGCCGTCCTGGAACTGTACTTCGGAGATATCTCTCCAGTGGGACTGAGCTGCCAATTTGGAGAGGGCAATTTCTTCTGCAAGCTTCTTCTTAAGCTCGGCAATATTCTGCTCCTCAGCTGCTGCCTGTGCGGCAATCTCATCAGCCTGCTTCTCTGTGGCAGCAATGGCTCCCTTGTACTGACCAATTGAATGGGAAGTATCGTTAACATATCCTGTTACTTTACTCTGCTCTGCAACAACCTCTACATGGTATGCATCAAGCTCTTCCTTCTCGGATTCAAGCTTAGCCTTGGCTTCTTCTACATTAGCTCTTGTCTGTTTGAACTGAATCAGCATCTTGCGGTCGTATTCCGACAACTTCTCAATGTAATTGTTCTTGTTAAGAAATTCTCCGAAGCTGGCGCTGGCAAAGAGCATCTCTGCATAAGTCGTATCCTTTTTCTCATACATGAACTGGATACGCTTCTTCATTGCAGCGTACTGAGCCTCCTCTATGGCAATCGCCTCCTCAAGGTCCGCCTCACTCTGTTCAATCTCAGCTTCCTTATCTCTAATCTTGTCCTCAAGATCAGCCAGGTTATTACTAACCTCCGTCAGCTGTTCATTCAGCTGGTTAAGCTGTCCCTGCAGAGAGTCCTTAACGCCATTCAGCAATACAATATTCTCTTGTGTCTCCTGCAGCTTGCCCTCAGTCTCCTTATGTGCATTCTGTGCTTCCTCAAGCGCCTTCTTGGCAGATTCAACATCTGCGCGTACGTAAGACACTGGAAGCAGGGTCAGGCACATAATGGTTATAAGGCTAAGAGCAACCAGCCTACCTAAGCGTCTACTCATAAGAAAACCGCTTATACCTCAATCTTAAGCACTTTTCCCGAGTGCTCATACTTCCTGTAGGTCACACCTGCTGCATCGAACATCCTCTTGGATGCAATATTGCCTGGTGTACCATTGTACTTGTCGCTGTCATATATTACGGTCTTAATTCCGCTCTGAATAATGGCCTTGGCACATTCATTACAAGGGAACAAAGACACATAGAGCTTGGATCCTGCAAGGCTTCCGCCTCTGTAGTTCAGGATTGCATTAAGCTCGCTGTGGGTCACATAGGCATACTTGGTCTCAAGCATATCGCCCTCTCTCTCCCAAGGGAAGTCCTCATCGGAGCAGCCATTAGGAAAGCCATTGTAACCCATTGATAAAATCTTGTTGTCCTCTCCTACTATGCAGGCACCAACCTGTGTATTAGGATCCTTGGAGCGCATACCCGCCAACTTGGATATGCCCATAAAATACTCATCCCAGCGGATGTAATCTTCACGTTTCATAGGTACCCCACTACCTTAATAGCAAATCTTACTTAGTACCGAAGATTCTGTCGCCTGCGTC
>DCIU01000129.1:9840-14772 GCA_002317245.1 Lachnospiraceae bacterium UBA1718 | reverse complement strand
GCCATTACGATGTCATACTTCTCATATCCGACCTTATCCTGTACTTCCTTATTATCAATGATATTACCAATCATCATCTGGAAGGCATCTGTCGGAATATTATTAGTCTCCATATTCTCTCTTACAGCTTCTACGGCACATGGATCAAGATCTGTTCCCACACAGTGCTTAGCACCATACATAATTGCAAGGATGGCAAGAATACCACTTCCTGTTCCTACATCCAGGAGTTCTGTCTCTGGAGTAATATACTTCTTCATCTGGCGAATGCAGAGCTGTGTTGTCTCATGCATGCCTGTACCGAAGGCTGTTCCCGGATCAATGTGAAGGACCATCTTGTCCTCATCACCAGCTGGTACCTCTTCCCAGGAAGGAATAACAAGAAGGTCATCTATATAGAACTGATGGAAGTACTGCTTCCAGTTATTAATCCAGTCAAGGTCCTCTGTCTCATCAACTGTAATAGAGCCCTCACCAATCTCCATATAGGATCTGATATCCTCTAATACTTCCTTAACGTTCTCTACCATGGCAGGAATGTCAATATCTGAATCCTGCTCAATGAAGAAGCTAAGATATGCTACACCGTCATCAGGTTCTGTCTCTGGCAGAATATCTACGAACATCTGCTCCTTCTCTAATGGAGACAGGGGAATCTTATCCTCAATCTGAGCTCCCTCTAGTCCAATATCATATAAATCACTGATGATAATGTCCTCAGCATCTGTGATTGTCTTAATTCTAATTCTTGTCCACTTCATATACTTAATTACTCTCCCTTAACATAGGCATCAATTACATCCCATACCGCCTTGTCTTCCTGGCCTAACTGCCACTCAGCAACTCCAGCCACACCAAGCTTCTTCATAACAGTAAGCTTAGTCTCAATAGATGATGTGTCCTCTAACCATATCTGATAGAGTGTTCCGCCCATTGTCTTCTCGCCATAGTACTGACATACATCTGCACGCCACTCCATTGGGAGATTGTACTTGTCACAGAACTCCTTAGAGGCAACCATTCCAAGAGCCTCACTATCTACCTCTCCGCCAACAGTCTTCCATACTCTTGTGTAGAATGGAATACCATTAACAATCTTATCTGCAGGTACGCCCTGATCCATTACCAGGTTAATACCTTCTTCAACGAATCCGATTGAAGCTACAGAACCGGCAACACCGCCTGTTCCCCAGTGCTCATCGTAGCCCATGATTACAACATAGTCTACGAACTTACCCTGCCACTTAAGGCCGTAATTAGCTCCACCTCTTGGTGAATAGTTATCTACAGAGAGTACTATTCCATTCCTTCTGCAGGCTACTGATAATTCCTTGATGAACTGCACATAATGAGGTACTGCCTCGCTAGGAAGCAGCTCGAAGTCCAGGTTGTAACCATCGAAGCCAATGGTCTTAGCCTCCTCCATAAGCTTACTTATAAGAGCTGTTCTCTTGGATGTATATGACATTACCTCGTAGGTATTGGAGTCTGCATTATTAATATTATCAAGGACTGCCCATACCTCCATATTACGGGCATGAGCCTTCTCTACATATGATGCAGAAGCAAAGCTTGTATACTCACCATCCCCACCGGTTAAGCTGTACCAGGTTGGAGCAATTATACTCATGGTACCTGTTCCATTAACCATCTCATCGAAGGTATCATTACCACTGGTAGCATAGATAGCGTGCCATGCCATGTTAATTGTGTATGGCTTTTCTATTCTGGTGAATTCAGGCTCCTCATAGTCAGTAACAGGAATCTCTGACTTCTGCTGAATGGAATCAAGTCTCTTCTTCTCTACATATCCTATGATAGAGTCGCTTGTCTTAATCTTGTCCCACTCCTCAAGCTCCTCCAGGATTATTACCTCTTCACCCTTCTCAAGGTCTCTCAAGATATCGCTCTTAACACCGCCCTGATATCTAACCCAGGTATCCTTCTTAACTGTTGCAGTCTTAATATCCCCCCATTCAGTCTTCATCTGGATGCGGTCAGGATCTGTGAAGGCTTCGTAAGAAAAGTTGGTGTATTTTTTTACATAATCAAGGGCCAGGTATAAGGTGTCACCCTGGCGAACTGATATAGGATAGTCAGTAGTTACTTCCTCTCCTGATATGAAATAAGTATTAGTTCCAATTGGATTCTGAATAATGGATGTGGCTGTAGTATAGATAAGAAGGTTCTCGTGCTCATCAATATAGAAGCCGTCGTTCAAAAGCTCGCCCACCGAATCGTAGTCCAGATAATAGGTGCCATCAATGAGCTTGGCCTTAGTGTCAATTCTCTCATCCTGGAGAACAATTGCTACGTCACCTGCTTTATCTATCTTATAGTAGCTGCTTAAGTCTCTATAGTCCTGGCTGTAACCAATCTTGTCAAAAATATTGAAGAGACTGGCGCCTCCAGCTACTGCAATAACAATAATAATAAGGGCAATCACGACAATCGCCGGAATAATCTTTTTCTTCATCAAAATACCAAATTCCTTCTAAATTATCGTTCTGCATATATATAAGAAATAATATGCACTCGATTGCCCTATTATATCAGTTTTTTCCTATATCGTCATTACCTGTTTTCCTGATTCGTCTACAGGGGTATCCTTGTCAGGTTAAAATTCTTTTGGCATGTAGCATAGCCGACCAAAAGGCTTGTGTGATATATATTCCTTAATGTTTGATGTAAGGCGATATAAGAATAATGAAGACAAATCGGACGTGCCATGAATTTCCTTTAAAAGTACATATAACTTCCCTATACTACGGATTAGTCGTCAAAAAACAATAGGATTTTTCTTATATGTTTATGCACGTATAGCGTTTTTCTGCCTGTAAGACAAAAATCACTATTTAATTAATTGAATGGAATAATCGGTTGAAACAACCAAAATACTGACATATGCGATATTGACACCGCATACACACTTATTCCTGAAATGATTCGTCCAACTTGCCTCCTTCCTGGCAATGATTGTCCGATTCATCCTCGTATAGACATTATACTTTGAATGGCCCATAAGTTCAAGCGCCAGGGGTGATATTCTAAAAAAAATATAAAAATATCATTCTAAACCCTTAGTTTACTTGACTACAGAGTGTCATTTGATAAAATACATATATCAAATAAGGAGGACAAAGAATATGAAGATTGAAAAACTGAATGATCGCCAGATTCGTTGTACTCTGACCAAAGCAGATCTCGCAGACAGACAGCTCAAGTTAAGTGAACTTGCTTACGGTACTGATAAGGCCAAGGCCCTCTTCAGGGATATGGTTCAGCAGGCTTCCCTTAAGTTTGGTTTCGAAGCAGAGGATATTCCTCTTATGATCGAAGCTGTTCCACTTAATTCGGACTGTATCGTGCTTATAATTACTAAGGTTGAGGATCCAGAGGAATTGGATACAAGGTTCTCAAGATTCGCTCCTTCTGTTATGGAGGATGCTGAAGAGGGTGATGATAACCCTGATGTTCTTGATCATGTACCCGGAGATGAATCAGCAATTAGTAATGATATAATGAATCTCTTCAACAAGATTAAGCAGGAAGCTGCCAACATCATGGGGGCTAATGCGGATGTATCCATCTCAGTAGAAGAGGTAAAAGAGGATGCGACTAAGTCTGAGAAGAAGGCAGCTAATGAGCCTGTTTCCAAGATTTTCTCCTTCCCTTCAATGTATGAGCTCATTAAGCCAGCCAAGGCAGTTCGTAATCTATATAATGGAGTTAATACATTATATAAGGACTCAGCTAACGGCAAGTACCTCTTAGTTATCACTATTAACGGCGAGGACAAGGCAGCATTCAACAAGACATGTAATATCGTATCAGAATACGGTAAATTAGAGAGACTTACTTCAGTAAGTGAGGCATACTTCTCAGAGCACTATGAGTTGGTTATAGCCGGCAACGCTCTTCAGAAGCTTGGTCAGATAGAATAAGTTAGTTGCAATCAATTTTTACAGCAACAAAAAAGGCTTCAGTTCAATGCGAACTGGAGCCTAATTTATTAGTGTAATCTGTAGATTAAAGGGCCTCGATCTTAGCCTTAAGCTCTGCAACGTCCATTCCGTGAACGAGAGCAGCCTCTTCAAGGCTCTCAGCCTGTGCTGATGGACAGCCAAGGCAGTGCATTCCAGCTTCTAAGAGAACTGGTGCAACATCTGGATTAGCTCTTAAAATCTCACCGATTGTCATGCTCATATCTACTGTCATTGTAATTACCTCCTAGTATCATATAGTCACGCGACCACTATATGTAGTATACACGTTTATTGTTCTTTTGTAAGTATAATATATGTACTTAAAAAAGTACATTTCTATTTATTGACGCGCCTAAATAAGCATTTTATAATGGTTTTACACAAAGTAATAACATAATACTTTATGTAACATATTAATAATAAATTTCAAACAGGAGGCATTAGCAAATGAGACCAGAATGGACAGGTTTTGTAGGCGGCAAGTGGGAAAACGAAATCAACGTACGTGATTTCATCCAGAAGAACTATACTCCATATGATGGAGATGAGGCATTCCTTGCAGGTCCTACACAGAACACTAAGGATCTTTGGGCACAGGTTATGGAGCTCACAAAGAAGGAAAGAGAAGCAGGCGGCGTTCTTGATATGGATACAAAGGTTGTTTCTACAATTACTTCTCATGGACCAGGATACCTTGACAAGAGCAAGGAGACAATCGTTGGTTTCCAGACAGATGCACCTTTCAAGCGTTCTATGCAGCCATACGGTGGTATCAGAATGGCTGAGAAGGCATGTGCTGATAACGGTTACACAGTAGATCCTGAGATTTCAGAGTTCTTCTCAACACACAGAAAGACACATAACGCTGGATGTTTCGACGCTTACAATGATGAAATGAGAGCTTGTCGTTCATCACACGTTGTAACAGGTCTTCCAGATGCTTACG
>DCIU01000129.1:2639-9819 GCA_002317245.1 Lachnospiraceae bacterium UBA1718 | reverse complement strand
GTATCATCGGTGACTACAGAAGAATCGCTCTTTACGGTATTGACAGACTTATCGAGGATAAGCTTGCTCAGAAGGATTCAACAGGTCGTGTAATGACAGACGACGTTATCCGTCTTCGTGAGGAGATTTCAGAGCAGATCGTTGCTCTTAAGATGATGAAGCAGATGGCTGCATCATATGGCTGCGATATTTCTAAGCCAGCTACAAACGTACAGGAAGCTATCCAGGCTACATACTTCGGATACCTTTCAGCAGTTAAGGAGCAGAACGGTGCTGCTATGTCTCTTGGACGTACATCTACATTCATCGACTGCTTCGCAGAGAGAGACCTTGCTAACGGAACATTCACAGAGGAGCAGATCCAGGAGTTCATCGATCACTTCATCATGAAGCTTCGTTGCGTTAAGTTCGCTCGTACACCAGAGTACAACCAGATCTTCGCTGGTGACCCAGTATGGGTTACAGAGTCAATCGGTGGTGTTGGTATCGACGGCAGACCAATGGTAACAAAGAGCTCATTCCGTTACCTTCATACACTTGAGAACCTTGGTGCAGCTCCAGAGCCAAACCTTACAGTTCTTTGGTCTACAAGACTTCCACAGTCATTCAAGAAGTACTGTGCTAAGATCTCTATCACAACATCTTCAGTTCAGTATGAGAACGATGACCTCATGAGAGTAACACATGGTGATGACTACGGTATCGCTTGTTGTGTATCTTCAATGGTAATTGGTAAGCAGATGCAGTTCTTCGGTGCTAGAGCAAACCTTGCTAAGTGTATGCTTTACGCTATGAACGGTGGTGTTGATGAAGTTACTAAGAAGCAGGTTGGTCCTAAGTATCGTCCAATCGAGGGTGATATCCTTGATTACGATGATGTAATGGCTAAGTTCACAGATATGATGGAGTGGTTAGCAGATGTATATGTTAATACTCTTAACGTTATCCACTACATGCATGACAAGTACTGCTACGAGAGAGCTCAGATGGCTCTTCATGACAGAGACGTTCTTCGTTACTTCGCAACAGGTATCGCTGGACTTTCAGTTGTAACTGATTCTCTTTGCGCTATCAAGTATGCACAGGTTAAGGCTATCAGAGATGAGCAGGGTATCATCGTTGACTTCGAGACAACAGGTGACTTCCCTAAGTATGGTAACGATGATGACAGAGCTGATGTTATCGCTCATGACCTCGTTGAGACATTCATGAAGATGATCAGAAGACATCATACATACAGAGACAGCTTCCCAACAATGTCAGTTCTTACTATTACATCTAACGTAACATATGGTAAGGCAACAGGTAACACACCTGATGGACGTAAGAAGGGACAGCCATTCGCTCCAGGTGCTAACCCAATGCACGGCCGTGATACTCATGGTGCTATCGCATCACTTTCTTCAGTATCTAAGCTTCCATTCGAGTACGCACAGGATGGTATTTCTAATACATTCACAATCATCCCAGGCGCTCTTGGTAAGGATGACCAGATTTTCGCTAGCGATCTTGATATCGATCTTAGCAAGTAATTTAAACTAACAGTTAATGCTTCACGAGGCTTGCCTGGCAGGCCTCGTGGATAAAAAGAAAGAGGACGATGCAGATGAATGAGACAGAAATGATTAATGATCTGATTAACCAGCTTGACTCAGGTATGACTAAGGGAGTTGGACATGTAAACGTCTATACAGACGACAGTGCAGATGATGTCAAGGAAGTTGAAACAATGGGATGTACAGATTGCTCTCGTACTCCTCTTGCATGCAGCGTTCCAACACTTCATCAGGGACTTGATGATTATCAGTAGAATTTAGGAGGAAATAATTATGGCAGCAGCATCAGCACAGGTTGACAATCTTGTTAACTTATTAGATGGATATGCAACAAAGGGTGGACATCACCTTAACGTTAACGTACTTAACAGAGATACTCTTCTTGACGCTCAGGCTCATCCAGAGAACTATCCACAGTTAACAATCCGTGTTTCTGGTTACGCAGTAAACTTCGTTAAGCTTACACCAGAGCAGCAGGCAGACGTTATCTCAAGAACATTCCATTCAGCAATCTAATTCTGAGGAATAGACAGATAACTATTTAAGTTAAATGTTATTAAGGGTCGGTGCTTGCACTGGCCCTTTTACACATTATTAATTCGTAAGTTTGGAGAACATATATGAAGGGTCGTATTCATTCATTACAGAGCTTCGGTACCGTTGATGGTCCCGGAGTACGATATGTAGTCTTTTGTCAGGGATGTCCTATGAGATGTCAGTATTGCCACAATCCTGATACCTGGCCAGTAAATGCTGGAGAGGAAATGGAAGCTTCCTATATTATCGAACAGTATAAGAGAAATGAGGGCTTCTATACAGGTGGTGGAATTACAGTTACAGGTGGCGAACCACTCCTTCAGATTGATTTCTTACTCGAATTATTCACTTTGGCTAAGAAGGAGAAAATACATACCTGTATTGATACTTCCGGTATTACATACAAGCCAGCAAATGAAGCTTATAATACCAAGTTAAAGGAGCTTCTCAAGCTTACAGACCTTGTTATGCTTGATATTAAGCATATAGATCCAGAGAAGCATCTTGAGCTTACCAAGCAGCCTAACGATGGCATCTTAGCCTTCGCTGAGCTTCTATCCGAGCTTGGAGTTGAGACATGGATCAGACACGTTGTGGTACCTGGTATTACAGATGACGATGTCTACCTTGATAAGCTTGGTTACTTCATTGGAGGTCTTAAGTCAGTTAAGGTTCTTGACGTTCTTCCATATCATGATATGGCTAAGCCTAAGTATGATAATCTTGGAATAGACTATGTTCTTAAGGATGTTCCACCTATGGATAAGTCGGTCGCACTTGAGAAGAAGCAGGTTATTCTTGCTGGAATCAAGCGACGCAGAGCTGAATTAGCTTAAGTATTTGAGCAGAAAAAACTTGTTTTACATAATAGAATGTATTACAATAACTTGTGTTTAGTAGCTATTAAACTATAAGGAGGAAAATATTATGGCATATTGTATTGGTGATTCATGCATTAGCTGTGGTTCTTGTGAAGGACAGTGCCCAGTAGGCGCTATCTCAGCAGGTGATGGCAAGTTCGAGATCAATGCTGATTCTTGCATCGATTGCGGTTCTTGCGCAGGACAGTGCCCAGTAGGCGCTATCGCAGAGGCTTAATTAGCCCGCATGACAGAATAAAAAGAGACAGGATGATTATCATCCTGTCTTTTTTATTGCCCGTAACCTTATACTGACTTCTATTCATTATCGTATCGCTTACGCTTCTCAATATTGCCGAATCTTGTGTATTCAGGCATCCATACAAGCTCTACTGTTCCAGTAGGACCTGATCTCTGCTTACCAATAATGATCTCAGAGATATTCTTACGCTCTGTATTAGGATTATAGTAATCATCTCTGTAGATAAACATTACAACGTCGGCATCCTGCTCGATAGCTCCAGACTCTCGTAAGTCAGACATCATAGGTCTCTTATCAGGTCTGCTCTCTACCGCACGGGATAACTGCGACAGGGCGATAACTGGAATATCAAGCTCTCTGGCAAGAAGCTTAAGAGATCTTGAGATCTCTGATATCTCCTGCTGTCTCGAATCTGTTCTGCCTGAACCCGACATCAGCTGAAGGTAGTCGATGATAATTACATCAAGACCATGCTCAAGCTTGTACTTCCTGCACTTACTTCTAAGGTTCTGTACTGTAATACCTGGTGTATCATCTATTATCAGTGTGGAATCGCCTAAGACATAGCTGGCCTCAGCTAACTTAGTCCACTCATCATCATTCAGTCTACCATTACGAAGATGGCCTGCCTCTACATTGGCTTCAAGTGCAAAGAGACGGCTTACCAGCTGCTCCTTACCCATCTCGAGAGAGAATATAGCTACATTCTTCTTATTCTTAACAGCCATATTCTGTGCAATATTTAGTACGAAGGCTGTCTTACCCATAGCAGGTCTTGCTGCTATAAGAATAAGCTCAGAACCGTGTAATCCTGATGTCATATAATCAAGATCAAGGAAGCCTGTTGAGATACCTGTAACACTGCCCCCAGCCTTGTATGCAGCCTCAATTCCCTTCATTGTTCTAATGACTACATCCTGCATTGGCTCAAAGCCTTCAGTATTCCTTCGCTGTACAAGATTGAATATCTTAGACTCCGTCTCATTCAGAATATACTCAATGTTCTCCTTGCCGTCATAGCAGGAATTCTCTATCTCACCTGCTGCTCTTATCAGTCTGCGAAGAAGTGCCTTCTCTGACACAATACCAGCATAATATCTGATATTAGCAGACGTAGGTACTGCAGTTACAATATCCCTTAAGGACTCAATGCTGACTACCTCTGCAGGAACTTCCTTCTCCTTCAGTCTGTCTGACAATGTGATGAAGTCTACTGACTTACGCTCACGATTAAGCTCTATCATTGCCTCATAGATAATTCCATACTGCTTGTTATAGAAATCATCAGGATTAACTATTTCCGACGCAACAACTATAGCCTCGCTGTCAATAAGCATTGAACCAATAACGGCCTGCTCTGCCTCTATGCTATTAGGTAATACCCTTTTAAGGATTGACTCTTCAGCCATAAAACCTCTATTTCTGTTCCTGAACCTTAACCTTAAGGTTGCCCATTACCTGTGGATGGAGCTTAACCTTAACATCATATACACCGAAAGACTTAATGCTCTCTTCGAGCTGAATCTTCTTCTTATCAATATCTACGCCGCACTGTGCCTTGAAGGCAGCCGCAATCTCCTTGCTGGATACTGAGCCGAAGGTCTTACCACCTTCACCGCCCTTAATATATACAAGGATCTCCTTGCTCTTAAGTTCTTCAGCGAAGGCCTTAGCATCAGCTAACTGCTCTGCAGCAACCTTCTCCTTATTAGCATTCTGAAGCTTAAGATCATTAAGGTTCTTATTATTAGCCTCTAGGCCAAGCTTCTTAGGAAGCAGTGCGTTACGAGCGTATCCATCACTTACTTCAACGATCTCACCCTTCTTACCAAGGGCCTTAACGTCCTGTAATAAAATTACTTTCATCGAAAACCTCCATATGTTAAGGGATTATAAGTCTCCCTCTTCTATCATCTTATCAAGCAAACTGCGAAGTGAAGCCTGGGCATCATCAATTGAGATATTCTCAAGCTGACATGCTGCCACATTCATATGGCCACCACCACCAAGTCTCTCCATAATAACCTGTACATTAACCTCATCAATTGATCTGGCACTGATATGAACCATATCCTGATAGTCAGTGAATACGAAGCTTGCCTTAATACCACGGATATTAAGAAGCTCGTTGGCAGCCTGTGCACCAATAATTGTAGGATTCTGCACCTCTGATCCTGCCAGGCATCTGCTGAAGGCATATGCGCCTCTGTATACCTCGGCCTGTCTTACTGCATCAGCCTTAGCTCTATACTCATTAACATCATCCCTGAAGAGCTTACGTACTCTTGTAACATCAGCACCTGCTCTACGAAGGTATGCAGCTGCCTCGAAGGTACGTACACCTGTCTTAGTCATGAAGTTATTAGTATCTATCATCATTCCGGAATAGAGACAGTCAGCCTCATTGGCCTTAATCTTAATTCCGTCTGTAATGTACTGAAGAATCTCTGCTACCATCTCACAGGCTGATGAAGCATAGGCCTCAACGTATGATAATGTAGCATTCTCAATAGTCTCTGTTCCCTGTCTGTGGTGATCAAGTACAACGATTGACTTACACATTCTAAGGAGCTCTGGACATTCCGTAATACTTGGCTTATTAACATCCACAACTACAAGCACTGAACCGCCGCCTGCCAGATCCATTGCCTGTTCTGATGTAATGATCATGTCCTCATCCACATCATCCTGATTAACGAAGAGGTCAACCATTGGCTGTACTGAAGAACTAACATCATTAAGAACAATGTGAGCCTTCCTATCAAGAGATCTTGCAATACGGTATATACCAACTGAAGCACCGAAGCTGTCTACATCGCCATTACGGTGTCCCATGATAATAACTCTGTCCTTAGCCGCAATAATCTCACGAAGTGCATGGGCCTTAACTCTGGCCTTAACACGTGTATTCTTCTCAACCTGCTGGCTCTTACCACCATAGTAGGTAATCTGATCTGCCTGCTTAACAACAGCCTGATCACCACCACGTCCAAGAGCAAGATCAATAGCTGTTCTGGCAAACTCGTAATTCTGTGAATATGTGAGTCCATCAAGACCAACACCAATCGAAATAGTTACTGCCATCTCATTACCGATGTTAACGGTCTTAACCTCCTCTAAGAGGTCGAATCTGTTCTCCTGAAGCTGGGCTACAGACTTCTTACGAAGAATAATTAAGAACTTATCCTTCTCAATCTTCTTGGCAATACCATCAAGCGACGAAATGTACTTGTTAACCTTTCTATCAATAAGGGCTGTAAGAAGTGATCTACGTACTTCTTCAACCGACTCAAGAGCCTCATCATAATTGTCCAGATACAGGAGTGCTACTGCTAATGACTGGTCATCATTCTCTCTTAAGGCAATCTTAAGAGCAGTCTCATCGAAGAGGTATACTGCGATGAGATAGCCATTATAGTCCTCATCCTCTTTAAGAATATCGCTATTCTGTGCCATCTCCTTAAGGGATACTCTGTGGCACTTAGCCTGGAAGTCTCTGTCTTCATAGTTTATGGAGAAGCTTGTCTCATCCATCTCCCCAGGGAGTTTCTCCTTAACCATCTCTGGAAAAATTGATGCGATTGACTTATTGTACCCCTTAGACTTGTGTGTCAGCTGCTCGAAGGCTTTATTCATCCACATAATCTTGCAGTTCTCATCCAGGAGTACATATGGAAGTTCAAGCTCTCTTAAGAGCTTCCTCTGTATCTGTCCATACTCTGTGGCGAAGCTGACCAGTTCATTCATAATGATAGGTTTATTATGTGTAAGCAGAATAGCATTAACCACAATATAAACTGCTGTAAATGCTGCCATTACGAGTCCTGCACGATAGTCTATCATAAGCATGGCAACTACTACGAAGAGCATTAATACTCCAAGATAAATAGTTACTAATCTGTATGTTCTTAATCCGCCTTTAGTCTTAACTCTGTTCTTCATCACTAATCCTCTAGACTACATAA
>DCIU01000129.1:0-2548 GCA_002317245.1 Lachnospiraceae bacterium UBA1718 | reverse complement strand
ACTGTATATGGCATAAGTGCTACGTGACGTGCTCTCTTGATAGCTACTGTCAGTGCTCTCTGATGCTTTGCACAGTTACCTGTGATACGTCTTGGAAGGATCTTACCTCTCTCTGATACGTATCTCTTAAGCTTTGCTGTATCCTTGTAATCAATTGTGTTGTCCTTACCACAGAATACACAAACTTTCTTTCTTCTACGCATTCCGCCAACTCTCTTACGAGGAGCGTCAGAACGATCTGTCTTATTAAAAGCCATGCTACATGCCTCCTATCTTACAATTTAGTTAAATGGCAGTTCTTCATCAATTCCGTCTGGAATATTCATGAAACCATCATCTGCTGGTGCTGGTGCGCTATTACCAAATGACTGGTTGTTAGCTGCTGGTGTATATCCACCATTGTTACCTGCTGATGCAGCCTTGCTCTCTGCAAACTCCATCTCCTCAGCAACGATATCTGTTGTATAGACCTTCTGGCCTTCCTTATTGGTATAACTGCCTGTCTGAATACGACCTGTGAGTGCAATCTTAGTTCCCTTGTGAAGGTACTTCTCTGCGAACTCACCCTGTCTACCGAATGCTACAATGTTAATAAAATCTGCTGTCTGACCATCTCCGTTGTTAGATCTTCTACGATCAACTGCGATTGAAAATCTTGCGATTGCCATTGCTGGCTCGCCCTGTGAATATCTAACTTCTGGATCTCTGGTCAAACGACCCATAAGAATAACCTTATTCATACTTTAGTTCTCCTTAATTATGCCTCGTCCTGTCTTACGCATAAATATCTGAGAACGTTGTCCATGATTCGCATTCTCTGCTCGATTTCAGCTGGAGCAGTAGCTTCTGCGTCAAACTGGATGAAGTAGTAGTAAGCTTCTCTCATTTTCTGAATCTCGTAAGCTAATCTCTTCTTACCAGCTTCATCAACGTTCGTAATCTGACCACCGAATCTCTCGATAAGAGCCTTAGCCTTATCAACTACAGCTGCTCTTTCTTCATCTTCGATCTGCGCATTAACAACAACGACTAATTCATACTTGTTCATGCTTCATTACCTCCTTTTGGTCTCTGGGCAGGTATCTCTCCTGCCAAGGAATTATATATCACGAATAGTTATGATAGCATAGGTGAATTGATAAAACAACCCCTAAAGTAGCTATTTTTCGCTATTTATGACCTTTTTCCAATAAAACTACTGATTTGCCTCTGCTATCTTCGTGGCAAGATCGTCGAGATACATGTATCTCTCCATTTTTTCCTCAAGCTGATTCTCAAGCTCTTCCTTCTTATTAGATAGTTCAGTCAGTTTTACAAAATCGCTGGCAATTTTGGGATCTGCCAGTTCCTTAGTTACCGACTCTATCTTATCTTCAAGGTCAGCAATATCATCCTCGATATTGTCATATTCCTTCTGCTCTAAATAGGTGAGCTTAAGCTTCTTGCTCTTGTTGGCTTCCTTCTGAAGCCTGTACTCCTCAGCGCCACTAGGGTTGGTGCTTGCACTAGCTGTCTCTGTTACCGGACGCACATGACTCTGGTAGTACTCAGTGTAGCTGCCATTATAGAGCTTAATCTGACCATCTTTTTCAAAGGTAAGCATGCGCCTCGCCACACGGTCCAGGAAGTATCTGTCATGGGATACCGTAATCAGAATGCCCGGGAAAGTATCCAGGAAGTCCTCCAGAATGCAGAGGGTAGATATATCCAGGTCGTTGGTTGGCTCGTCTAAGATCAGTACATTAGGCGCACCCATAAGCACCTTAGCCAGGTAGAGCCTTCGCCTCTCGCCTCCCGAGAGCTTCGAGATCTTCTGATACTGCAGGGCCCCTGGGAAGAGGAATCGCTCAAGCATCTGTGATGCTGAGATATATCCGCCATCCTCCGTCCTGATATACTCTGCGGTGTCCTTGATGTAATCTATCACTTTTTCCTCAGGATCCATGCCTTCGGCCTCCTGAGCGTAATATCCAATATTAACGGTCTCGCCTATCTCAATGTGGCCGCTGTCAGGCTCAATTGCCTCGGTAATTATGCGAATGAGGGTAGTCTTGCCGCATCCGTTGGGACCCAGAATTCCCACTCTGTCATCCTTAAGGAAGGTGTATGTGAAGTCATTAATTAAGGTATTGTTACCGAAGGACTTAGAGATGTTGTGAAGCTCAATAGTCTTCTTGCCAAGTCTCGAAGACAGAGCAAAGACCTCCGTCTGCTCGTCAATCTGCACCTTTTCCTCATCTCGCAGGGCCTCGTATCTGGCGATATGAGCCTTCTGCTTGGTGGTTCTGGCTCTTGCGCCTCTCTGCATCCAGGCCAGTTCCTTACGGAGCATATTGGCATGCTTAGCCTGTGTAGACAGTGCCATAGCCTCACGCTCAGCCTTAAGCTCCAGGAATCCTTCATAGTTGGTATTGTAGGTGTAGAGCTTGCCCTTATCAATCTCCACAATCTTATTGCATACGAGATCAAGGAAGTATCTGTCATGGGTAACCATGATTAATGCTCCCTTATATTCCTTAAGCCACTTCTCCAGCCACTCTGTCATGTA
>DCIU01000148.1:1958-4816 GCA_002317245.1 Lachnospiraceae bacterium UBA1718 | reverse complement strand
CTTACTGAGAATCCAGATGAGAGAATGCAATTCACTCTTGGTTTCTATGGAGACGGTGACTTCTTTACCATGAAGGGTGTAATCGAAGAGTTCTTCGATGCTATTGGTCTTACTAACAGAATCATCTATGATCCAAATGCTGGTAAGAACTTCCTTCATCCAGGTCGTCAGGCTCAGATTATTTATGATGGCGTAGTACTTGGCTACCTTGGTGAGGTTCATCCAGAGGTGGCTGATAATTATGATATTGGAACTAAGGCTTATGTAGCAGTTCTTGATATGCCTAATATTGTTCCATTTGCAACATTTGCCCGTAAGTATGAGGGTGTTGCCAAGTATCCTGCTGTAAGCAGAGATATCTCAATGGTTGCTCCTAAGACAATCCTTGCTGGTGAGATTGAGAATATGATCAGACAGCGTGGCGGTAAGACACTTGAGTCTCTTAACCTCTTCGATGTATATGAAGGATCACAGATTAAGGAAGGCTATAAGTCAATTGCTTATAATCTTACATTCCGTGCTAAGGATCGTACTCTTTCAGACGAAGATATTACAGCATCTATGAAGAAGATCTTAAATGGTCTTGAGAGCATGGGAATTGAACTTAGAGCATAATACTTTAGAAAGCGTGTATATATGAACAGTACAAATGTATGGGAAGGAAGCAGCCAGAAGAAGATTAAGGCTATTGATTCCTTCGCAAAAGATTATATTAAGTTTATTAGTGAAGGCAAGACAGAGCGTGAATGCTGCGACCTGGCAGTATGCATGCTTGAAGATGCTGGATATATTGAGCTTGGAAGATTAATTAAGGAAGGCAGGAAGCTTAGATCTGGTGACAAGATATATGTTACTCAGATGAATAAGTCTATTGCAGCTTTTCAGATCGGTAAGAAGCCTATCGAAGAAGGCCTTAACATCTTAGGAGCTCACATTGACAGCCCAAGACTTGATATTAAGCAGAATCCATTATATGAGGATGGTGGATTCGCACTCCTTGATACTCACTACTATGGTGGTGTTAAGAAGTATCAGTGGGTTACTATTCCTCTTGCTATTCACGGTGTTGTTGTTAAGAAGGATGGCACTGTAGTAGAGATTAATATTGGTGAGGACGAGGATGATCCAGTATTCTTCGTATCAGACCTGCTTATTCACCTTGCTGCCAAGCAGATGGATAAGAAGGCAAGTGAAGTTATCGAGGGTGAGCAGTTAGATATTATTATTGGTAATATGCCACTTAAGAATGTATCTGATGAAGACAAGAAGAGTGCTGTTAAGGCTAATATTCTTAAGCTGCTTAAGGATACATATGATTTCGAAGAGGATGACTTCGCAAGTGCTGAACTTGAAGTAGTACCTGCTGGTAAGGCAAGAGAAGCTGGAATTGACAGAAGCATGATTCTTGGATATGGCCATGATGACAGAGTATGTGCTTATCCATCATTAAGAGCAATGATGGAGATTAACAATCCTGAGAGAACTACCTGCTGTATTCTCGTTGACAAGGAAGAGATTGGTTCTGTAGGTGCTACAGGTATGAGATCTAAGTTCTTTGTTAATTCAGTTGCCGAGATAATTAACCTTTGTGTTGATAACTATAGCGATATTCTCCTTAGAAGAACTATGGCTAATTCATATATGTTAAGTTCAGATGTTAATGCTGGTTTTGATCCAACATTTGCTGATAAGTTTGACAAGAAGAACACATCTCTTCTTGGTAATGGTCTTGTGTTCAACAAGTTTACTGGAGCAAGAGGTAAGTCAGGCTCTAATGACGCTAATGCTGAATACATAGCAATGATTCGCAAGATTCTTGATGAGGATAAGGTTGTATATCAGACAGCAGAGCTTGGTAAGGTTGACGTTGGTGGTGGCGGAACAATTGCCTATATACTTGCTTTATATGGAATGAATGTTATCGATGCAGGTGTTGCTGTTCTTAATATGCATGCACCATGGGAAGCAATCAGTAAGGCTGATTTATATGAGGCTTATGCTGGTTACAAGTCATTCTTAGCTAAGATTGGATGTTAATTGTTAATGAAGACATCGGATTTTTATTTTGATCTTCCAGAGGAACTGATAGCTCAGGATCCCCTTGAGGATAGAAGTTCATCGAGACTTCTGGTTCTTGACCGGGTTACTGGAGAGACTGAACATCATATATTTAGAGATATCGTGGATTACATTAATCCCGGTGACTGCCTTGTACTTAATAATACCAAGGTTATCCCTGCAAGACTCTTAGGAGTTAAGGAGGATACAGGTGCTAATGTAGAGGTTTTTCTTCTTAAGAGAATTAGCGATGATACCTGGGAGACCCTGGTAAGGCCTGGTAAGAAGTTAAGACCTGGGGCAAGAGTAGTATTTGGTGATGGACTTCTTAAGGCTGAGATTCTTGAGGTTGTAGAAGAAGGCAATAGACTTGTTAGATTCGAGTTCGAGGGGATATTCGAGGAGATTCTCGACAAGTTAGGAGAGATGCCTCTTCCTCCATATATAACTCATAAACTGCAGGATAAGGACAGATACCAGACGGTATATGCCAAGTATGATGGCAGTGCCGCAGCTCCAACTGCAGGCCTTCATTTTACAAAGGATCTATTAGGAGAACTGGAAGCTAAAGGTGTTAAGATTGCTTATGTAACATTGCATGTCGGCCTGGGTACCTTCAGACCTGTTAAGGTTGATAATGTATTAGAGCATCATATGCATTCAGAGTTCTATATGATTTCTAAAGAGGCTGCGGATACAATTAATGAGACTAAGGCTAAGGGAGGCAGGGTAATCTGCGTTGGTACTACAAGTACCAGAACTATTGAGAGTGCCGCAGATGCGAATGGTCACCTGGAAGC
>DCIU01000148.1:667-1762 GCA_002317245.1 Lachnospiraceae bacterium UBA1718 | reverse complement strand
ATTAAATAATGACAAACAAAAAATGCTAGGTTATAATTAGAACAACTAGTGTTCTACAAAATTAAGGGGTTAATTATGTACGAGAAGAGAAGAGCAGAGAGAACAGAGCTTGAATCAAGACTTATTATTAAGAAATTAGGCGGTGCAGGTTCTGATATTGCAGAGGTAGCTATCGAGATTACTGATGTATCTAAGAATGGTGTTGGTTTCGAATGTACAGAGAAGCTTGAGATTGGCGCTGTATATGAAGGATATTTGACCATCTGGACTAAGGAAGTACTTCATTGCTTCATGGAGATTGTCCGTATTGTGAAGAAGGACGATGCATTTGAGTATGGCGCTATTTTCATTGGTATGCCAGATATGGAACAGAAGCGTATTGAAGTATATCAGACAATCGCAAGTAGTCAGGAGTAATATTAATTAATATCGCGAGCCTGTATTGGCTCGCGATTTGTTTTAAGGGGAAATAATCTCTATGAAGTGTCTTATTCTTGCTGGTGGCCGCGGAGACAGAATGTGGCCACTGTCCCGTAAGAATTATCCAAAACAATTTATACAGATTAGAAATAAGCATTCCATATTCCAGGAGACAGTAGCCAGGAATATGGCTTTTTGTGATGAGTTCATTATTGCTGCAAGTATTGATTACCAGTCAATTATTGAGAATCAGATGAAGGCCTTCGAGGGTCTTACATACAGATGCATCTATGAAGGCACTGGACGTAATACTACAGCTCCAATTGTACTCTCTACCTTATCACTGGCTTCATCAGAGATTCTATTCGTTGTGTCATCGGATCACCTCATCTCAGGAGAGTCTTATAAGGACGATATTCTTAAGGCACGTGAGCTCTGTAAGAAGGGGAAGCTTGTCACTTTTGGTATGGACATTGCTAAGCCTGACACCAGATTCGGTTATATCAGACCTGAGAATGGCAGAATTGCTGAATTCACAGAGAAGCCTGATGTTAAGACTGCCAGGGAATATAAGGAATCAGGCAAGTACTTTACTAACAGTGGAATGTTCATGTTCAGGGTAGGTGATTTCCTTAATGAGCTTAAGAGCATATCACCTTATGTTGCCAGCACATG
>DCIU01000148.1:306-593 GCA_002317245.1 Lachnospiraceae bacterium UBA1718 | reverse complement strand
TCCCTAATGGGTATTCCTGCCCAGTCCATTGAGAAGAGTGTGTTCGAGTCAACTAAGCTAGGCACAATGATTCACAGTGTTTTTGACTGGAGAGATGTTGGATCCCTGGATGACCTTACTGATGTTCACTTCGAGATGGAGGGTGAGGAGCAGCTCATCTCTAATAAATGTGAGAATACTACGGTAATTAACCGCTGCAATAATAAGCTGGTACTTGTTAATCACCTTGAGGATATTATGGTGGTTAATACTGAGGATGCTGTATATATTGGCAAGAAGGGCGAGTC
>DCIU01000148.1:0-185 GCA_002317245.1 Lachnospiraceae bacterium UBA1718 | reverse complement strand
CCAAGCGAGGGCTATCAGGTAAGGAAGATTACAGTGTTCCCAGGCCGTACTATTACAGCCCATAGCCATAATGCCCGCAATGAGAGCTGGATTATTGTACAGGGTAGCGCCGTGGCTAAGATTGGTGATGAGGAACGGATATTATCCCCTGGTGATAATGTGTTCGTGCCAATGGGTACAGTACA
>DCIU01000133.1 GCA_002317245.1 Lachnospiraceae bacterium UBA1718 | reverse complement strand
GTAACCTTCTTCTTGAGGAATACAAGTGTACCAATTGTAAGTGCGATACCAACTGGAACTGAGATCCATACAGCTCCGAAGAGGTTGCAGATACCAGCAACGATATAAGCTACGAATGAGATACAAGCTACTGTAATAGCGTATGGAAGCTGTGTCTCAACGTGGTTGATATGGTTACAATGTGCACCAGCACTTGACATGATTGTTGTATCTGAGATTGGTGAGCAGTGATCACCACAAACAGCACCTGCAAGACATGCTGAGATGCCTACGAAGAATAAGCTGCTTGTCTCAGGGAAGATAGATGAAACGATTGGAATAAGGATTCCGAATGTTCCCCATGATGTACCTGTAGCGAAGGCTACAAGACAAGCTACAACGAATACGATTGCTGGAAGTAACCACTGAAGTCCCTGTGCATTAGCCATTGCTGCACCAACGAAGCCCTTAGCATCAAGAGCGTTTGTCATAGTCTTAAGTGATGTAGCAAGTGTTAAGATTGTAATAGCAGGAACCATTGCGATGAATCCCTTAGGAACACACTCCATAGCCTCCTCGAAGGAAAGAACCTTTCTTACGATGAGGTAAAGAATGATAACTACTAATGCGATTAAGCTTCCCCATGGAAGACCAACGTAAGCATCTGTATTAGAGAATGCTTCGATGAAAGAACCCTGTCCTTCAATTGCCTGGTAACCATTGTTGAGAAGTCCCCATACACAGCATCCGATAAGGATGAGGATTGGAATAACAAGGTCCATTAACTTACCATGATGTGGGTTCTCTGGACCGTCAACTCTCAGTGTTCTCTCCTCTTCATCAGAAAGAGTAAGTGCACCCAGGTTGCCCTCCTTCTCAGCCTTGATCTCGAACTCAGCCATCTTGCCATAGTCGAAGTTAAGAATAGCAAGTGTGATTACGAATACAAGTGTAAGGATTGAATAGAAGTTGTAAGGAATAGCTCTGATGAAGAGCTCGATTCCTGAATATGTCTCACTCTCAACGCATCCTGATACTGCTGCTGCCCAGCTTGAAATTGGAGCAATCATACAGATAGGAGCTGCTGTTGCATCAATAAGGTATGCAAGCTTAACACGGCTGATCTTCTTAGAATCTGTAACTGGTGACATTACTGATCCAACTGTAAGACAGTTGAAGTAGTCATCAATGAAGATAAGAACACCAAGCGCAAATGTTGCAAGCATAGCGCCTGTCTTAGTCTTAATATTCTTCTGCGCCCATTCTCCGAATGCTCTTGAAGCACCAGACTTGTTAACAAGTGCAACAACGATACCTAAGAATACAAGGAATAAGAAAATACCTGCATTGTCAGATACTGATGTGCTAAGTCCTTCGATAGCTACGTTATCAACTGTTCCCATAAATGAACAGCCACTAGCCATGATAGCACCAAGAACAACTCCTACGAAAAGTGAGGAATAAGCTTCCTTAGTAATAAGTGCAAGTGCAATAGCTACAAGTGGTGGAACAAGTGCCCAGAATGTAGTCTCAAATGCAATACCTGCTGCGTTAGCGATTAATATGATTACTACCATAGCCACAAATACTATAGCTGCAATCAGTGATGGTTTTCTTTTCATCTCACTGTGTCTCCCTTCAGTTAGTTAATGTGTTAAAACCCCTCTATTTATGACGATATAACTATAATTCTCTTCTGTCAAACTTTTCTTCACAATACTGGCATCTATACAGGCCTGTCTCCTCATCAGCAAGGAAGAACTTCTGTGGCAATTCCTGCTCAATAGATGTAATACATCTAGGATTCTTGCACTTAAGTACATGAGTGATAGTTGTTGGAAGTGTAAGATCCTTCTTAGCTACTATCTCTCCATCCTTAATTACATTAACAGTAATATTCCTGTCTATTACAGCCAGTACATCAAGGTTAAGTAACTCAATATCACACTCAACCTTAAGGATATCTTTTTTACCCATCTTCTCAGACTTGGCATTCTTGATGATGGCAACTGTGCAGTCCATCTTGTCCAGTCTTAAGTGATGATATATAGACAGGGACTGACCTGCCTTAATATGATCGAGAACGAATCCCTCTTCAATCTTACCTACGTTAAGCATATGACCCTCCTAACTAATCGAGCTTGATACCAAGCAATGTAACAATAAGTGCCATTCGTACGTACACGCCGTACTGTGCCTGCTTGAAGTAGGCTGCTCTTGGATCATCATCAATCTCCACAGCAATCTCGTTAACTCTTGGAAGCGGATGGAGAATAGTCATATCTTTCTTGGCCAGTTCCATCTTGTCAGCTGTTAAGATGTAGAAGTCCTTCAGTCTTACGTAATCCTCTTCATTGAAGAATCGCTCTCTCTGAACTCTTGTCATATAGAGAATGTCCAGGTCTGCCATTACTTCCTCAAGTCTGATTACTTCCTTGTAAGGGATGCCCTTCTTCTCGAGCATATCTGTAATTACGTCAGGTACTCTTAACTCCTCTGGAGATATGAATACGAAGTTAATATTGTCATATCTTGTAAGCGCGTTAATAAGGGAGTGTACTGTTCTACCGAACTTAAGGTCTCCACAGAGACCAATGGTATAATTACCAAGTCTTCCCTTGAGGCTTCTGATTGTCAGAAGGTCCGTAAGCGTCTGTGTTGGATGCTGATGTCCACCGTCACCTGCATTAATAACTGGAATAAGTGACTTGGAAGCTGCTACGAATGCTGCTCCCTCCTTAGGATGTCTCATTGCGCAGATGTCTGCGTAACAAGAGATAACCCTGATTGTATCAGATACGCTCTCGCCCTTGGACGCTGAGGAACTGCTTGCCTCCGAAAAACCTAATACATTACCACCCAGATTAAGCATTGCTGCCTCGAAACTGAGTCTGGTTCTTGTACTTGGCTCATAGAAACATGTTGCGAGTTTCTTGCCCTCGCAGACCTTAGCGTACTTCTGAGGATTCGCCTCTATATCATTAGCAAGATCAAATAACTGATCAAGCTCTTCAACAGAGAAATCCAAAGGATTCAAAAGATGTCTTGGCATATTAGTCTCCCTTCGCTTAAGTAAGCTTATATTATTTATTTAATGATTCAACGATCTTCTCAAAGCCCATACTGTGCGAAGCCTTAATCAGTATTGAATCACCTTCTCTTAAGATATTAGGAAGAGCACTTATGGCTGATTCACGGTCAGTGAAGTAATAAGTCATCGCTGTCTGCTGCTCACTGGCTGAATCATACATAGCCTTGGATAGCTGGCCGATGCAGATCAACACATCAATTCCCGATGTTGCCGCGTAAGCACCAACTTCACCATGAAGCTTAAGCTCATCTCCTCCCAGTTCGAACATATCTCCTAGGATTGCCACTCTGGAGGTGTCCGCACAATTAAGCAGGTCTATAGCTGACTTCATCGAAGTTGGATTGGCATTATAGCAGTCATCAATAAGAGTGTACTTATCTCCCTTGATGATATTACTTCTTCCCGAAGTAGCCGGAACCTTAGCAATTCCCTCCGCTATCTCTTCGGTATTAAGTCCTAACACCTCTCCCACAGCCATAGCTGCCATAGCATTATTAACCATATGCTCACCAGGAAGTGGAATATTAACGGAAACCCTGCTGCCACTAGCACTTTCTAAGTCTGCAGCTGTCCCGAACAGTCCCTTACTGGCTGTCTTAATCACATGTATATCAAATTCTTCCTTATGACCAAATAGTAATGGTCTCTTACCATATACGTCCTTAACGGTAATTAATTTATCATCATCACCATTGAGAATAACGATTCCATCCCTATTCATTCCGGTGAAAACTTCTGTCTTAGCCTTCAGCACTCCGTCCCTGTCGCCCAGATGCTCAAGATGGCACTGGCCAATATTGGTAATTAGTACTATGTCAGGCTTGCCAATTGCAGATAATCTTGTCATCTCACCGAAGTGATTAATTCCCATCTCAAGAACCAGAACTTCATCCTCTTCTGTAACTGACAGAATAGTTAATGGAACACCCACTTCATTATTAAAGTTGGCCTGAGTCTTGGCTGTCTTATAGTGTTCTGCCAGGACACTTGCAACGAATTCCTTGGTAGATGTCTTACCAACACTGCCTGTAATTCCAACAACCTTAATATCCAGCTGGTCTCGGTAATAGGCAGCCACATCCTTAAGGGCCTGGAAGGAATCCTCAACTAGAATACAAGGTCCCAGAGGCTTATCAGGAAGAGTCTGACAGATAACACCCATGGCTCCCTTCTCAAAAACCTGAGGAATGAAGGAATGGCCATCCACTCTCTCACCAGGAGTCGCAATAAACATTCCACCAGGTATTATCTTCCTGGAGTCGATGATTACCTGAGTCGCTTCCACCTTTTCAGTATCAGCATTCTCTGCATAATATAAAGTTCCATTAACGGCAGCCGCAATGGCTGCCAGTGTCATATTCTTCATTATCTCGCCTGTTACTTAGCTAATGCACTCTTAATCATGAGTTCGCATAAATCTGGGAATTCAATTCCGATGGCTCTTGCTTCCTGTGGAACCAGACTTGTGGCTGTCATTCCAGGAAGTGTATTGGCCTCAAGGCAGTATAACTTGCCTTCGCTATTCATAAGGAAATCCAGTCTGGCGTAGCACTGAAGTCTTAACGCCCTGTAGCCACGCTCTGCATAACTCTGCATTTCCCTGGTCTTATTTAAGTCCAACTCTGCCGGACATGTCTCAACTGCTGAGCCGGCCTGGTACTTATTCTTGTAATCATAGAAGCCAACAAGTGGAGCAATCTCAATTATTGGAAGTGCCTTGCCATCAATAACTGCCACAGAGAACTCACGTCCCTTAACATACTCCTCCACCAGAAGTTCATTATCAATTCTGAAGGCCTCTTCTACTCCAGTCTTATATTCTTCCTCATTATTACAGATGGATACTCCTATGCTGGAACCACCATTGCAGGCCTTAACAACACATGGATATCCTACTGTATTCTTAGTGTCATCACCTTTGTAAAGATGAACGCCCTTAGGTACTGGCACGCCATTGTATGCCATAAGCTCCTTAGCGACCTGTTTGTTCATGCAGATTGCAGAGCTCATAGGGTCGGTACCTGTATACTTGATTCCCATGAGGTCAAAGGTAGCCTGAATCTTGCCATTCTCGCCATTCTCTCCATGGAGTCCCATGAATACAGCATCTGCCATCTGGCACATTGCAATTACATTAGGGCCGAAGAAATTCTTATCCCCGTCTGGTCTTAATGCCTTGATACTGTCGATATCAGGAGCATCTGCTGAAATTGCGCTAATCTGCTCAGTCCAGTCAATATCTGCATCAAAGATGCCTGTAATATCTCCCTCATACCCAAGGTATACATCAACAATTACTACCTTGTGTCCCTTACTCTTAAGGGCTCCATATACATTCTTACCTGTTACGAGAGATACATCTCTCTCTGTACTGGTTCCACCAGCTAAAACAACTATGTTCATTAGCTTTCCTTCTTTCCAAGTAATAGCAGTAAATTCTCCGTAACATCTCTGGTAGCAAATACATATGTGTCAACTTCATCACTAGTCTTATAGAAATAGTATCTCGCAAATGTACCACCCTCGACGTTCCTGAAGTCATTCTTAGTCTTAAAGATAAATGACATCCTTCTATCAGTCAGTCTTGAGTCTATTTTGTCCAGGTCACACATATCTAAGAATCTGTCATAATCTGATTCATCTACATAGGCATCTGCATACCATTTAACAACATCTGTATATGACATGGTATTGATAGCATTAGCAACCTTCTCAGGGAAGTTATTGTATCGATATACTTTAACCCTGTTCTCGTTCTTATCAACAATTGAGATTATCGAATAGTCATAGCATAAGCCGTCAAGCATCTCATACCCATTCTGGGTAGTCAGATCCTGATCAAGTCGCTCAGCCAGAGCATCACTTACCTTGTTAGCGTAGAATATCGTCCTTATTGGCTTACCATCTTCATCACGTTCAGTCACCTGATATGTCATCTGCTGCCAGCCACCATCAATAAGCTGATATCTGTATTCGAAGCTGTCATCATCAGTGAGCAATCTGATAATATCAGTCACAAATGCAGTATCACTAAGCTTCTTGGCAGAATCACGTGTAAATGATGTAGCTCTTACATCCTTTACCAGATCATCGAAATGTGTATGAAGTGATGCAGCCTCTACAACATAATCCATACCCTTGATAATTCTGTAAGAACCATCAACGAGATTAACAGTACCAACGAGCGGATAAGCCTTAGCAAGGTTCTCAATCATAGAACGCATCTCATTACTCTGCCTGCGCTCGAATACTTCACGCTTAAGTTCTGGATGCTTCTTGTAGTATTCAACCTTCTTGGTATACATATTCGCATCAGCTCTTCTCTCAAGGTATGCGAAGTCGCCAGCATAGTCTCCTGTCCACGAAGAACCTACTGACATCTCAACACCCTTCTGGATAAGGGCAAACTCAAGATCCTTAACAATCTGATTGAACTGACCACTGGTAACGTCCTCAATTACACAGATGAATTCATCACCACCTACACGGTATACGTCAGTTGCACCGAACTCATCCTCGAGGGCATTATATGCACTAATAATAAGCTTATCTCCAGCATCATGGCCCTGCTCATCATTCATCCTCTTAAGTCCCGTTATATCACAGAACAAAATACCAAGCGTTGAACCCATTTCAAGCTTATCTGCTCTATCATCAAGGGCACGCCTGTTAAAGGCATGGGTAAGATTATCGTTAAAACCAAGATAAGTCAGCTTGTCAAAGGCAGCCTTCATCTTAAGCAGGGAGATAACAAACTTACTCATCTGCTTCATAACCATGGCTATATCTTCCATACGTTCTACATTAGGGTTGGAAATTGACATGAAACCAATGGCCCTGTACTGATTGATGAAGGAAATAATAGCGGCCTTTTCTGTTCCAGCCTTGCGGTAGTCCTCATAAGCAGCTTCAGATATATTCTTAATTTCCTCTGTATCATAAATAACAGCGTTACCATCTGTACTGATGCTCCAGGTCCATGTGTCCCTTGGAATCTCAGCATCCTCAACCGGAATGAACTCATCAGTTCCATCTGGCATCATCTTCCACTGAACATTAATAGCCCCAAGACCAATCTGGGTGTCAACAGCATAGAGCATGCACGCATTGGCACCAAGCTCCTTAGCAACCTCACGAACAACTATCTTAATACCATCCAGGGTATTATGCTGATCAAGAGCATTCTTCATGATGTCGTTCATCGTAGTCTCTAATCGACTGGCACGTTCCTTCTCAACCTCACGAAGGTATACTGTCTCCTGCTCTCTAACCCTGTCCACAGCAGTATTGATAAAATACAGAAGGAGCAGGATTGCTGCAACCAGGAAGGCTACCATAATCAATGTACTAACGGCAATATCCTGGTTAGATAAATATATACTCTGTGACACCGTAATCAGGTAATCACCCTGATTATATACAACGCAATAGCTTGCCTCACCATCAATAACAGCCTTAGTCTCGCATCTGTCCTCAATAGGAACATTCAAACCGCCCAGTTCGAAGTCAGCCAGATTCATTCCAACATAACCATCAGTTGTGGAGCCAAGAATCTCCTCAGTCTCTGCATCAGCAATCATTACTGTCATGGAGTTACGATAGGGAATATCGTCAATAATAGAAGCTACCGAAGTAATCTCCATCTCATTAATAAGTCTCGTAGGTGATATACCAATCTGATATATTCTTGTTCCAGCCTCATTCCAGACACAGGCGTACATCATCATCTTGCCAAGTACTGTGTTATATGTTGCATCCTGGCACATAGACAGCTTCTTATCATAGAGCATAGGCTTGAAGTATCTTATCTGATCACCAGCATCCATACTTGTACCGTAGTATTCCGGATGAGTACCAGCATAGATTACACCCTCTTCATTGAAGATATTAATCTCATCAACTTCTATAACATCAGCAACTGTCTTCAACTTGGCAACACTATGAATATACAAATCATTATTGTCTATAATGTATGCTGCAGACTGGGCTCTGACTATATATGACTCCTTGTGCGTATCAGATAATACTTCTTCCCTTGTAGAATTGCTGTGGATCTGCTCTGCGATCTGCTCCGCAAGAATAGCTGAAGATTCATTAACCTTCTTCCTGTTATTCCTAACCTGCATTGTTATCTCAAAAAACACAGCTAGCGTCAGTATAAGGACTACAACAGTAAAAGTGCTTGCCTTAACACGGTTAGTCGTTATTATTTTTTTAATCTTAGTTTTTTGATTCCTCACAAACTTGCCTTTCAATATTGCAGAATAAACCACGATTATTTTATCAAAATGAATAATACTAATCAATGTTTTAATTTATCTCTAAATAGGTTATACTGAATTTGTATTTTTTCTTAAGGAGGAATGGGTTATGGATAAGAATGAGGTTAAGTATTCAGCTCGTAAAAGATGGGTCTTTTTCGGACTGCCTTTCACTTTCACAGTATATAACGTTGGCGATGATTTACTTACAATTGACACCGGTTTTTTAAACCAGCAGGAAAATGACTGCTATATGTACAAGATTAATGATGCCAAGCTTTCACGCTCTCTCTTCGAGAGAATGTTCGGACTCGGCACAGTTACCTGCTACACAGGCGATACAACAGATAAGGTCATTGAGCTTAAGCACATTAAGGACTCTGTCGAGATTAAGGATTACATCGTTAAGGCTTCTGAAGCCGCCAGAATCCGCCGCCGTACAGTCAACATGCAGAACATCACTGCTGACCTCGATGACGTCGATCCACTTGATCTGATGTAGGTAGTTACATGAAATAAAAAAGAACCACTAAAGTG
>DCIU01000055.1:5751-6661 GCA_002317245.1 Lachnospiraceae bacterium UBA1718 | reverse complement strand
GATGCGGCAGAGTTCATGGCAGAGATGGCGGTTATGAATGCGATTTGTGCTAAGGATGAAGAACTAGCAGAGGAGAAGCCTGAGGCTGAGATAGTAGAGGAGAAGTCAGATGAAGCGGATGTGGCTGAGCCAGTAGAGGAGAAGCCAGAGGGTGAGTCTGACGACGAGTGATGATTAATTATCTGATTGTATGCCCGCTCGTATTCATTGCGGGATTTATAGATGCAATAGCAGGCGGGGGCGGTTTGATATCGCTCCCGGCTTATTTGCTTACAGGCATGCCAGTAACTAATTGCCTGGGCACTAATAAAATGACTTCAAGCATGGGGACAACCATCTCCACAATCAAGTATGCTAAGAGCGGTTTCATCCCATGGAGTATCGCTCTCTTTTGCATTCCTTGTGCCTTCGTAGGTTCCAGTATTGGATCCAACATTGCGCTTCGAATTGACGATAATGTATTCAAGATTATCATGTTAATAATCCTTCCACTTACAGGAATATATGTACTTACTAAGAAGGAACTGACGCCTCCAGGTGGGGAGCTTCCTTACGTTAAGTCTGTTATTGTGTCCATGATCGTGGCGCTTGTTATTGGTGTCTATGATGGATTCTATGGACCTGGAACAGGTACATTCTTAATATTGTTGCTGACAGGCCTTGCAAGACTTCCCTTATCCAAGGCTAATGGCCTTACCAAGACTATTAATCTGTCTACTAACATAGCGGCGCTGACAGTCTTCCTTATTAATGGACAGGTGGTATTCCCACTTGGAATTATTGCTGGTCTGTGTAACGTGGCAGGCAATTATCTGGGAGCCAGCAGGTTCGAGAAGGGCGGCACCAAATGGACCAGGCCGGTAATGATTGTGGTGCTGTCGGTATTCTTCGTTAAGGTATTAATGGAGTT
>DCIU01000055.1:724-5725 GCA_002317245.1 Lachnospiraceae bacterium UBA1718 | reverse complement strand
GGTAAGAATCTGCCACTTAGCAGAGATGGAATTCTATATGGTGTGAACGATCAGGTGAAGGTTGCCTGTAATGATTGTAAGGGATGCACTAAGTGCTGTGAGAATATGGAGGACACCATTATTCTTGATCCCTATGATATCTGGCAGCTGACTCATAAGCTGAAGATATCAGGAGGCGGAAGGGTGAACTTCGATATTCTGGTATCGGAGGATGGTCCGCTGGAGCTTGGTATGCATGATGGAGTAATCCTTCCTCATATGAAGATGGTAGCAACAGAGGATGAGAACGTGGGAGTATGCTCCTTCCTTGGCTCTAATGGCCGCTGCAGCATTCACTTCTGCAGACCGGGTATGTGCCGCTTATATCCATTGGGAAGAATCTTCGAAGATGGCGAGGGAGATAAGGTCAGTCTGGGTTATTTTATCCTGAACGAAGAGCTTGGATGTCCTATAGAGGATACATCCTACACCTCGGTGGATTCATGGCTTGGATATGGTGATAAGGAGAAGTATCAGGATTATCTGATCAAGTGGAGGAATGTCAGACGAGCTCTGCGAGAAGCAGGCGAGGATATGGACATGGATGTGCTGGAGGATATTCTGCTTGATATGCTGGGGCATTTCTTCGCACACGAATACGGCGAGGACTTCTTTGCAGAATTCGATAATTTGTATGAAAGCTGGACTTCTGGCGGTAATTGACTCCACTTTTTGACCCTGGGGGACGGGGTCAGAGTGTCATCTGGTGGGTGGACTTGGCGCAGCTAAGTCAAGGGGACGCGAAGCGCTCCCCTAGGACAGAGGACCCCCTATCATTTTGAGAGGTATATATGATTGGTTTAGGAACGATTATTAATATTGTCGCGATTGTAGCTGGTGGAATTGTAGGTATGACCATTGGCAGGTTTGTGACTGAGAAGATACAGGAGGCGCTGATTATCTGTTGTGGTGTATCAACTATGTTCATTGCAATAGGTGGTGCCCTCAAGAATATGTTCGTAATAGAGAATGGCAGTATTGCTACCCAGGGAGAGATGATGATGATTATCACACTCTGTCTTGGGACTCTTATTGGAGAGATATGTGACTTCACAGGTAAGCTGGAGAGATTTGGTGAATGGCTGAAGATTAAGACTGGTAATGCCAAGGATGCCAGCTTTGTTAATGCATTTGTTACGGCTTCCCTTACTGTGTGTATTGGAGCAATGGCTATAGTTGGTTCCATTCAGGATGGAATAATGCTTGATCATTCGACGCTTATTGCCAAGTCAATTCTGGACTTCATTATCATTATTGCTATGGCAGCAGCTATGGGTAAGGGTGCAGCCTTCTCTGCAATTCCTGTTGGAATCTTACAGGGAAGTGTGACATTGCTATCAAGAGTAATCAGTCCTGTTATGACAGAAGCAGCGCTGTCCAATATATCGCTTACAGGATCGGTTATTATCTTCTGTGTAGGAATTAATCTTGTATTCGACCGCAAGATTCGTGTGGCTAATATGCTGCCAACGTTGGTGCTGGCGGTTATTTGGGCATTTTTGCCGATATAGTGAAATGATACTGGGGGACGGGGTCAGAGGTTCACTGCTGAATGGTGACGTATGGTTGTGACACTCTGACCCCGTCCCCCAGGTTCATCATATGGTGGTAGTTGGTATGAGAGGAATAGCATACGGAGTGGGCGTAGGCCCTGGCGATCCGGAACTTATGACGCTTAAGGCTGTGAACATAATAAAGAATTGTGATGTGATTGCTTACCCAGGAGAGAGTGAGGAGACTTCGGTTGCTCTTAATATCGTTAAGGCAGCAGTTCCTGAAGTAGTGGAGAAGACTTTGATTAGATTATCATCACCGATGGTAAGGGATGATGATAAGATCAGAGATAGTCACTTAGATAATGCGAAGACAATTGAGAATTACCTCGGTGAGGGGAAGAATGTTATATGTCTAACCTTAGGTGATCCGACCATATATAGCACATTCTCATATATCCAGGATGTCCTTAGGCAGGATGGATATGAGACAGCACTAATTAGCGGCGTTCCATCATTCTGCGCGGCAGCAGCCAGACTTAATATTCCACTAGCTACATGGCAGGAGGAGATACATATCGTTCCGTCAGCCCATAAGGCAGAATTACGACTTGAGGACGGAACTAATTATGTCCTTATGAAGGCGGGTAAGAACGTGGGGAAGATTAAGGAAGCCTTGGAGGCTCAATGTGGAACTCGGGGTGAGGAAGCTATGAATGCCCCATCTGGAACTCGGCTTGAGGAAGCTATGGAGGATTCCGATGCTGTTGTTAAGAAGGCAGATGCTGTAGCTAAGAATTTATATGCCGTAGAGAACTGCGGGATGATAGGCGAGAAGGTCTATAAAAGTCTTGAGGAGATGCCAGACGAGTCTGGGTACTTTACTACTATTATCGTTAAATAGCACTACGCATACCTGTGAGTATAGTCTTTTCCTTTTTGCGAAGTGCATCCAATGGTTCTGATTACAGAAATTGTATATTAATTCCAAAATATGTAAGATATATCCTCTACACAAATCCTTTTGCTTACAGAAAACGGACGATATAAGCTGCTTCTGTAAGCTGTGCGTTTGAAATAAACTGATATGCTTACAGAAAACGGATATTAAAAGTTGTTTCTGTAAGTTGGGCATAAAATGCCAGATAAAAACATGAACACAATTCTGTAAAGCGCTTGGCTATGGGAATTATTAAAATAGTTGAGAATAATCAAAAGTATAGATTCTCCTGTGCCATTACGAAGTCATCTATTAGCCAAAGCAGTTGAGCAATTAGTCATAACAGCACAATCCCTGTGCTAGCATATCCCCAAAATAGCAAAAAGTGGTTGAGCAATTAGCCATAACAGCACAATTTCTGTGCCATCATATCTCCCAAAGAGCAAAAATAGAACTCACCCCCCATTTTCTTTTTGTGGCTTATAATGAGTGGCCATCGTATAATAAATAAATAGACTTACGCAGCAATAAGCAAGATGAAAAAATAGACTTATGCAGCAATAAGCAATACAGAAAAAAAGACTACTAACGCAATATATCACCAGGGGAGGTATAGCAATGTCAGATATGAGCAAGATAATTGAGAAGCAGGAGAGAGTGCTTAAGCGTCTGGAGAATGAACTTCAGGAGGCACTGGTTCCAGCAAGAGTAAGGGGCAAGGATGATGAGATTCCTTCAGCATTATTAACAGTGCTATACACAGAAGTCGGATCTGGACTGGATGAGGTCATTGGAGAATATACCTTCCTGCCGGCAGAGGAAGGCGATGGGGCAACATTCTTCACATCGATGCTTACTATTACAGACAACCTCCCACAGGATAATCTGGATGAACTGCGTAAGGCGGTGGCTCGTCTTAACCTATACCTTCCGCAGGGGAGCGTGGGAATAGACATAGATGATAAGAGACTTGGATACAAGTTCGGTGTCCCTGTGCCACTAGATATTGATGAGAATGCACTATTCGAACTAATCAACATGTATGTGACTACAGGTTATATTCAGGTCGACAGATATGTGGACATGCTGCTACAGATAGCAGCTGGCGAGGCCACAGCCGAAGAACTGCTTAGCGACTACGAGGACTAGCCTTTGGCAACAGCAGAAGAACTACTTAGCGACTACGAGGACTAGCGTGAAACACTAATGCGCTTGAACGAGGACTAACATGATCAAAGTACTTAATCATATGGTTAATGATATACCCAGTGAGATGATTCCTGATCCAATCTCCCTTACCTTCTTTGATCAGGAGCTTACATGCGTATGCTTCTTCGAAGATGGGGAGAAGAATACTGTAATTGAGTATGCAGTTGGGGCTGCCTTCGTGAAGATTGGCACTATCAGCGTTATTCCGTGGATATATGTTAAGCCAGATAGAAGGGACCAGGGCATAGGAAGGGCTTTGGCTGAGTATACGGAGCTATACATAAGCAAGAAGGGTTGTAAGCAGTGCATTATCAGTATCGCAGGCACTAACTACGAGCTTATAGGCATCACCGGCTTTATTGAGAGACTTGACTATGAACTTGTACCAGTTGATATTCGTCGCGTGACATGGCTGATTCCTGAGACCAAGGAAAAAATGTCCGCAGACTGGGTTAAGGATACAAGAGCCAAGCGTCCTGAATCCATCAGCCTGGCTGATTACAAGAAGAAGAATGGCAGCAAAGCCACAGAAGAATTCCTGGAGACCTTCGAAAAGGAAATAGGAACTATCAACCTGGACAATATACAACCGACCTACAGCAGAATGATTACAGCAGGCGACAAGGTCCTTGCAGCAATGCTTGTAACTGTTGAGAACCATTCATATATGCTGTCCAAGCTATATATGGACAGCCGGGCAGAGGCTTCAAGACTAGACCTCCTATGTACACTGTTCGTAGATGTAATTAACAGCATTAATGTGCTGGAGGATTTCCAGGCAGATAAGAGGATAGTGGAAGCTTCCAAGAGAGCTTTCATGGATATCAGATATGATGACCGCTATGATGCCCTGGTAAGCCAGTTTGGTTACCCATATGATGTAATACACATCTGGGAATACATGAAGTATTTGTAAAGATTGCTTGGAATACATGAAGTATTTGTAATGATTGTTTGGAACACATGAAGTATTTGTAAGAATTAGGTGGGGCTTATGTGTGTACATGGAACAACAGGTCCAGAGGGACAGATAGAAGAAAGAAGAACAGCACCGCAGGCGGAAGCAAGCCGACTTGAGGGAATGCAGAGGACAGGCTCACAGGAAGAACTTGTGCATGGACCTATTGAGGGCTCTACAGTCTCGTTGGCATCGGACATATCCGTAGCAGCTGATTCAACAGTTATGCATAGAAGCGACTAAGCTTACGAAGGTATCAGATGTGGTAAGAAGCCTTACGGATAGTATTCAGACCTCTCTGGATACGCTAGCTCATGACACCCATGAGAAGGATGACGGGCTGGAGCTGATGCTTGATCGCG
>DCIU01000055.1:0-664 GCA_002317245.1 Lachnospiraceae bacterium UBA1718 | reverse complement strand
TATCACTTTTTCAGGCAGTTGATAACTATCTTGCCACACATCAGGACAGGCTCTTTAGGCAGTATAAGAAGGACAGGCTTGCTGTAGCAAAGAGACTCTATGATTCGCTGAATCAGTTCCTTGCTGATAAGCTTGCTGAGAAGGAGAAGGCTAAGGAATCAGAGGATGGAGGAAGCTCTACATCCTCGGCTCTGTCTTCTATGGATATTCCTTCTGGCATAGCCAAAGACCAGGATGAACTTGCCAAGGCTAAAAAGGGCGTCAAGGAATTCAAAAAGTACTATGACAGCTGGAGGGAGAAACTTGCCGGTGATGTGCTTAGAACACCAGAAGAGATAATAGATGCCAAGCTCAGACTCTTCGAACCATATCTTGATGATCTGTCTAAATTCAAAAGCCTAGGAGAGACTGACAAGGAATTCAGCTTCCTCTATACAGAATACAGGTCTCTTATGATGCGCAAGACTATGATGCAAGGTAAGACCAGCCGCAATACCAAGATGGAAATTGCTAAGGAAGTAGCTATCCAGATGGATCCTGAACTCAAGGATATCGAAGCGGGGAACAAGGACATGGATCAGGGAGTTACTGAAGCCCAGAGAGCGGCTGTAGGGCAGATCGACAGGTGGATGATTATGAACTTCAACAATGGCGGTATGTTCGG
>DCIU01000116.1:11554-12262 GCA_002317245.1 Lachnospiraceae bacterium UBA1718 | reverse complement strand
CAAGACCAAGAGGCAAGACAGAGGAGGAGGATATAGCACTTGAGAAGGACCTGCTGGCTGATGAGAAGGAGCTTGCGGAGCACAACATGTTGGTTGATCTTGGCCGTAATGACTTGGGCCGTGTCAGCAAGTTCGGGTCCGTAGAGGTTGAGGACCTTCATATGGTGCTCAGATATTCGCACGTAATGCATATCGGATCGACAGTCAGAGGTGTGATTAGAGATGACAAGGACGCCATAGACGCAATTAGTGCAGTTTTACCTGCAGGAACATTGTCAGGGGCTCCTAAAATCAGAGCCTGCCAGATCATCGCAGAGCTTGAGAACAACAAGCGTGGAATCTACGGTGGAGCCATCGGATACCTGGCCTTCACCGGGGACATGGATACATGTATCGCAATCAGAATTGCCTACAAGAAGAACGGCAAGGTCTTCGTAAGAAGCGGCGCCGGCATCGTAGCTGATTCGGTACCAGAGAAGGAATATCAGGAGTGCATCAACAAGGCAGCAGCCGTTGTAAGCGCACTGAAGAAGGGGGAGGAGATAGACTTATGATTTTGCTGATTGATAATTATGACAGTTTCTCATACAACCTCTACCAGCTGATTGGAGAGATTAATCCTGATATTAAGGTTATTAGAAACGATGAGATGACTGTGGCTGAGATAGAGGCCCTGAATCCTGACTACATCATACTGTCGCCAGGACC
>DCIU01000116.1:9756-11426 GCA_002317245.1 Lachnospiraceae bacterium UBA1718 | reverse complement strand
ACTTATGCGGGTCGACTCATGCATGGTAAGCAGTCAGACTGTAAGGTTGATACTTCGTCAGTGCTTTTCGAGGGACTTGATGAGGTGGTACCGGTAGCCAGATATCATTCGCTGGCAGCAGATCCTGCTACAATGCCTGACTGCCTGAAGATTACAGCAGTCACCACTGACCAGGGCGAGATAATGGCAGTTGAACATACTGAATATCCGATCTACGGAGTTCAGTTCCACCCAGAGTCAATCATGACACCTGAAGGCAGGAAGATGCTGAAGAATTTTGTTAATAGCAAAAAATGAGCCCTAGGGACGTTCCTTAGGGGTCAAAGTGACACGCATTGCACGCGATAATGAGCCCTAAGGAACGTCCTTAGGGGTCAAAATGACACGCAAATAGTATAGGAGGATACATACAATGATTAAGGAAGCGATTATTAAGGTAGTAAATAAGGGTGATCTCACATATGATGAGGCCTTCACAGTAATGAATGAGATTATGAGTGGCGAGACAACACCTACTCAGAATGCAGCATTCCTTGCAGCGCTGTCTACTAAGTCTACTAAGGCTGAGACAACAGATGAGATCGCTGGTTGTGCAGAGGCTATGAGAGGCCACGCACTTAAGTGTGATACATCAGGCATCGAGGTAACAGAGATTGTTGGTACAGGTGGAGACGGAGCTCACAGCTTCAACATCTCTACAACATCTGCATTTATTGCAGCAGCAGGTGGATGTAAGGTGGCTAAGCATGGTAACAGAGCAGCTTCTTCTAAGTCTGGTACAGCTGACTGTCTCGAGGCACTTGGCGCTAACATCGCCCTTGAGCCAGAGAAGTGCAGAGAGATGCTTGAGACTAACGGAATGTGCTTCTTCTTCGCACAGAACTACCATTCATCAATGAAGTATGTTGGACCAATCAGAAAAGAGCTTGGTATCCGTACAGTATTCAATATCTTAGGACCTCTTACTAACCCTGGTAATCCTACATATTTCCTTCTTGGTGTATATGATGAGTACCTGGTTGAGCCACTTGCAAGAGTACTTACAAGCCTTGGCGTTAAGAAGGGTATGGTAGTATATGGTCAGGATAAACTTGATGAGATTTCAGCTTCTGCCCCAACAACTGTATGTGAGTTCGAGGATGGCATTTATAAGTCATATGTAATCGCTCCAGAGAACTTCGGTCTTAAGTCTTGCACTAAGGACGACCTCGTTGGTGGTACACCAGAGGAGAACGCTGAGATTACTAAGTCTGTTCTTAAGGGAGAGCAGGGACCTAGACGTACTGCAGTATTAATGAATGCTGGTGCAGCACTCTATATCTCAGGTAAGGCTAACACACTTGCAGAGGGAATCAAGCTTGCTGGCGAACTCATTGACAGCGGTAAGGCTTACGAGGCTATGGAAGCTTTCGTTGCAAATAGTAATAAGTAATTATGACAATATTAGACGAAATAGCAGAATATGCTAAATTACGAGTAACTGAAGATAAGAAGATATGCTCACTTGAGGAGATGAGGCAGAAGGCACTTGCAGTAGTGGCAGAAAGTGATATCGGTGACCCTGGGGGACGGGGTCAAAGTGTCATTTCTGACCCTCTGACCCCGTCCCCCAGGGTCACCCCTATCACTCCAGGCCTATATGCCTTCGGGCAGGCACTGAAGAAGCCGGG
>DCIU01000116.1:9129-9644 GCA_002317245.1 Lachnospiraceae bacterium UBA1718 | reverse complement strand
GAGGAGGCGGGCGCTGACTGCGTGTCATGCCTTACGGAGCCCAAGTGGTTCTTAGGCTCAGACAAGATCTTCACAGAGATCAGAGAGAACATCAGCATCCCAATGATCCGCAAGGACTTCACTATTGACGAGTACCAGATCTACCAGGCCAAGGTCATGGGCGCAAACGCAGTTCTATTAATCTGTGCGCTGCTTCCAACGGAGACCATAATCAACTACCTGCAGATCTGCGATGAGCTGAAGCTGGACGCCCTGGTTGAGACCCACGACGCGGCTGAGATTGAGTCGGCAGTTAAGGCGGGAGCAAGAATTATCGGCGTTAACAACCGTAATCTCAAGGACTTCAGCGTGAACTTCGAGAATGCCAAGGAACTAAGAAGCCTTATTCCATCAGACAGCATCTACGTGGCTGAGAGCGGCGTGAAGGGTCCTGAGGACGTGGATATTCTTAGAGCTATTGGCGCAGACGCGGTGCTTTGCGGCGAAGCCCTTATGAGATCCAGTGACAAGAAGGC
>DCIU01000116.1:0-8997 GCA_002317245.1 Lachnospiraceae bacterium UBA1718 | reverse complement strand
GGCCATGCCGGACTACGCGGGATTCATCTTCTGGGAGCCCAGCTTCAGGTACATAGACCGGGAAAAGGCCATGCAACTGAGGTCTCTTATTAATAGAGATATCAAGACCGTGGGCGTGTTCGTCGATGCTGAGGTCTACGAGATTCTAGACATCGTAATGTCCGGGGCTATCGATGTGGTTCAGCTCCATGGACACGAGGATGAGGACTACATTAAGAAGCTTCGTGAGTCATCAGGAATTCCAATCTGGAAGGCCTTCAAGGTGAGGAGCGATGCTGACCTGGAGGCGGCTAAGGAATCCACAGCCGATATGGTATTATTAGATAATGGTTACGGGACGGGAGAGTGCTTCGACCATTCGCTTCTATGTGATATAGGAAGGGATTACATCTTGGCAGGTGGCCTTAATCCTGATAATATCGAAGAGATTAAAAAGAATTACAATCCCTACATGATAGACCTGTCAAGCGGTGTCGAGACAGACAAGTGTAAGGATAGAGATAAGATAATTAAGGCAGTAGCTGCAGCACGAAGTGACAGCTAAGCTGAATAAACGCTGCCGTATGGCGCGGCAAAGAAAGGAATACACATGAGTAAGGGCAGATTTGGTATACACGGTGGACAGTATATCCCTGAGACACTGATGAATGCGGTTATCGAGCTTGAGGAGGCTTATAACCATTACAAGAATGATCCTGAATTCAACAGAGAATTAACAGAGCTTTTCAATGAGTATGCAGGCAGACCTTCACGTCTCTACTATGCTGAGAAGATGACTAAGGACCTTGGCGGCGCCAAGATTTATCTTAAGAGAGAGGACCTCAATCATACAGGTGCTCATAAGATTAATAACGTACTTGGTCAGGCGCTTCTAGCTAAGAAGATGGGTAAGACAAGACTTATCGCCGAGACTGGTGCTGGTCAGCATGGCGTAGCAACAGCTACTGCAGCAGCACTTCTTGGAATGGAGTGCGTGGTATTCATGGGCGAGGAGGATACTAAGAGACAGGCTCTTAACGTATACCGTATGAGACTTCTTGGCTCAGAGGTTATCCCTGTAACAACTGGTACAGCGACTCTTAAGGATGCCGTATCAGAGGCTATGAGAGAGTGGACTAACAGAATCTCTGACACACATTACTGCTTAGGTTCCGTAATGGGACCTCATCCATTCCCAACAATCGTTCGCGATTTCCAGGCTGTAATCTCTAAGGAAATCAAGGAGCAGATTCTTGAGAAGGAAGGCAGACTTCCAGATGTTGTTATGGCCTGCGTAGGTGGCGGTTCCAATGCCATCGGTACCTTCTATAACTTCATCGAGGATAAGGACGTAGCACTTATTGGCTGCGAGGCAGCAGGCCGCGGAATCGATACATGGGAGACAGCTGCAACTGTCAACACAGGCCGCCTCGGAATCTTCCATGGCATGAAGTCTTACTTCTGTCAGGATGAGTACGGACAGATCGCTCCAGTATACTCTATCTCAGCCGGCCTTGATTACCCAGGCATCGGCCCTGAGCACGCTCACCTTCATGATATCGGCCGTGCCCAGTACGTACCTGTAACAGATGATGAGGCAGTTAATGCTTTCGAATATTTATCAAGAACAGAGGGTATCATCCCTGCTATTGAGTCGTCACATGCAGTTGCACATGCTATGAAAATTGCCCCAACTATGGATAAGGACAAGATTATAGTTATCACAATCTCAGGACGTGGTGACAAGGACTGTGCAGCTATCGCAAGATACAGAGGGGAGGACATCAGTGAGTAAGATTAGTGAAGCATTCAAGAATGGCAAGGCATTCATTCCATTTATTACATGTGGTGATCCAGACCTTGAGACAACAATTAAGATAGTTAAGGCAGCAGCCGAGGCTGGTGCAGACATTATAGAGCTTGGTGTTCCATTCTCTGACCCTACAGCAGAGGGACCAGTTATCCAGGGCGCCAACCTAAGAGCACTGTCTGGCGGCGTTACAACAGATAAAATCTTCGACATGGTTGCTGAGATCAGAAAGGAAGTATCACTTCCTCTGGTATTCATGACCTATGCCAACGTTGTATATTCCTACGGCAGTACCCGTGAGACAGGAGTAGAAGGCGGAACAGAGAACTTCGTTAAGAAGGCAGCAGAGGTTGGTATCAATGGCATCATCCTTCCAGATGTACCATTCGAAGAGAAGGAAGACTTCGGACCAATCTGTAAGAAATATGGCATCGACTTCATCTCTCTTATAGCACCAACATCTGAGGACCGTATCGAGATGATTGCCAGAGAAGCAGAAGGCTTCGTTTACTGCGTATCATCACTTGGTGTTACTGGCGTTCGAAGCGAGATTACAACAGACATCGGCGCAATGGTTAACCTTGTTCGTAAGGCAAGCGATGTACCGGCTGCCATAGGATTTGGTATCTCGACACCTGAGCAGGCAGCTAACATGGCAGCCAAGTCTGACGGCGTAATCGTTGGTTCAGCCATCGTCAAGATTATCGCCCAGTATGGCCGCGATGCAGTCGGCCCAGTATACGACTACATCAAGTCCATGAAGGACGCAATTAGATAATCAAATAGTCAAAGACAGCAAAAGCACTATGATATGGGCATATCAATAGTGCTTTTTTGCGTCCTATAAACATTGACTATTGCGCCGTCTCGGTGTAAAATCTAACAGAATATGGTCTGATTAAATAGTGGGAAACTATGCCAGGTGCAGACCGATTTAGAACGGGGGTTATATGCAGAATATTAAGAGCATGACAGGCTTCGGAAGATGCGAAGTCAGCGACGAATGTCGCAAGATCACTGTCGAGATTAAGTCGGTTAATCACAGATATCTTGACGTGAATATTAAGATGCCTAAGAAGCTTAACTTCTTCGATGCATCAATACGTAATCTTCTCAAGGAGTATATGCAGAGAGGTAAGGTTGATCTCTTCATTACTTATGAGGACACATCGGATAACAGTGTTAATGTAAGCTACCATCCAGAGGTGGCAGGAGAGTATCTGAAGTATCTTCGTCAGATGGGCGAGCAGTTCGGCCTCGATGACGATATCAGAGTATCGACTCTCTCAAGATATCCAGAGATCTTCACACTTGATGATGTTGAGATTGATGAAGAGGGTATCTGGAAGTTACTTGAGAAGGCTGTAAGAGGAGCATGTGAAGGCTTCGTACAGACCAGAATCAAGGAGGGCGAGAACTTAAGAAGCGACCTTATAGACAAGCTTAACGGAATGCTTGAAGTGGTTGACTTCATTGAGGAGAGAAGCCCACAGATTATTGAGGCTTACAAGAAGGGTCTTACAGACAGAGTTAAGGAGATGCTGTCAGACAGCAAGATTGATGAGAGCAGAATCCTTACAGAAGTTACAATCTTCGCCGACAAGGTATGCGTTGACGAGGAGCTTGTAAGACTTCGCAGTCATATAGAGACAGTTAAGGCTACTCTTGAGGGCGGCGGCGGAATCGGTAGGAAGCTTGATTTCATGGCCCAGGAGATGAACAGAGAAGCCAACACAATCTTAAGCAAGGCCAACGACCTTGAGATATCCAACAGAGGTATCGAGCTTAAGACTGAGATCGAGAAGGTTAGAGAGCAGATTCAGAACATTGAATAAGGTGATTCTATGAAGAGACGTGGAGTTCTAGCGGTTATTTCCGGCTTCTCAGGAGCTGGTAAGGGTACATTGGTTAAGAAGATTATGGAGACATATGATAGCTATGCCCTGTCCATTTCCATGACTACCAGGAATCCAAGAGCTGGCGAGGAGGATGGCGTTCATTACTTCTTCATCAGCCGCGAACAGTTCGAGCAGAACATCGCCGATGGCAAGATGCTTGAGCATGCTGAGTACGTGGGCAACTACTACGGCACTCCAAGAGAATATGTAGAGAGACAGCTGCAGGCAGGTAGGGACGTTATCTTAGAGATCGAATACATGGGTGCTTTCCAGGTAAAAAAGATGATGCCTGACGCATTACTCCTCTTTGTAACTCCTCCAAGCGCGGACGAACTGTACAGAAGACTTAAGGGACGTGGCACAGAGACTGACGATGTAATTGCCGGTCGTATGAAGAGAGCCATTGAAGAAGCTGATATTGTTAATAAGTATGATTACTTACTTGTTAATGATGACCTTGATACATGTGTACGCGAGACACATGAGATTATTCAGAATACTAAATACAGTGTTGAGAGAAACGCTGAATTTATAGAAGAGATCAAGCGCGAGCTTGAAGTAGTAAACAGCTAGCAGAATACAGCAGTAGACAGCTGGCAGGAACATTAAACAGTACAAAATATAAAGGAGAATAGATATGTTACATCCATCATACTCTGACCTTATGAAGGTCGTTAATGCAGATGCTGAGCAGGGCGAGACACCAGTAGTTAACAGCCGTTACTCAATCGTTATGGCTACAGCTAAGAGAGCTAGACAGCTTGTTAATGGTGACGAGGCACTTGTACCAGAGAATGGCAAGAAGCCTTTATCAGTTGCAGTTGAAGAGCTTAATCAGGGTGAGATTAAGATCATCGGCGAAGACGAGGAAGAAGAAGAGATCTTAGCAATCGAAGAATAATAATGAAAGTATTTTTTGTATCTTTAGGATGTGATAAAAATACAGTTGATTCTGAGATGATGTTAGGCATTCTGTCAGAGAACGGCCATGAGATTGTCTATGATGAGAATGAAGCTGAGGCAGTGGTTATTAATTCCTGTGCCTTCATAGCTGATGCCAAGCAGGAGAGTATCAATACTATCCTTGAGATGGCAGAGCTTAAGAAGAATGGAATTCTTAAGCTTATCATAGTCACTGGTTGTCTTGGACAGAGATATAAGGAAGAGATCCAGAAGGAGATTCCAGAGGTCGATGTGATCTTAGGAATACAGTCATTCGACAAGGTGGCAGATGCTATCAGTGCTTACGAGAAGGGTAAGTCGCAGAATCTTTTTGCCAATCTGGCTGAAGCTCCAATAGCCGGGCATAAGAGACTGCTTACAACAGCTACCCACTACGCATATATGAAGATTGCCGAGGGTTGCGACAAGCACTGTACCTACTGCATCATTCCGACTCTCAGGGGACGTTACCGTTCTGTGCCAATGGAGACTCTTGTTAAGGAGGCTACAGACCTGGCGGGTCGTGGCGTGCGTGAGCTTATTATCGTGGCTCAGGAGACCACAATCTACGGCAGGGATATCTACGGAGAGAACAGGCTTCCAGCGCTTCTTCGTGAGCTGGCCGCAATCGAGGGCATCGAGAGGATCAGACTGCTCTATTGCTATCCAGAGGAGATTACAGACGAGCTCATCCAGGTAATTAAGGAAGAGAAGAAGATCTGTCATTACATCGACATGCCAATTCAGCATGCCTCTGATGGGATTCTTAAGCGAATGGGCAGACACACTTCTGAGCAGGATCTCAGAGATATCATTGGTAAGCTCCGCAGGGAGATTCCGGATATCTGTATCAGAACAACACTTATCACAGGTTTCCCAGGGGAGACTGGCAGGGATATTAAGATACTTGAGAGATTTGTGCGTGACTGTCGCTTCGACAGACTGGGCGTCTTCACTTACTCTGCGGAGGAGGGGACACCAGCTGCTACAATGCCTCATCAGGTACCTGAGTGGATTAAGAGGCTTCGCCGCAATCGCATAATGAAGCTCCAGCAGACGATAGTATTCGAGGCCAATGAGGCCCTTGTTGGAAGTAAGCTTGAGGTCATGATCGAAGGCCGTCTGCCAGAGGATGAGGTCTATGTGACCAGATCATACAAGGACGCTCCAGGGGTGGATGGATATATATTCGTTCAGTCTGACCGCGACCTGGTCAGTGGGGATCTGATTATGGTAAAAGTGACCGAAGCTAAGTGCTACGACCTGGTAGCGACAGAGATTATTTCGGACTGATTATTGGAGGAACCAATGAATCTACCTAATAAATTAACGATGTTAAGAATCTTTCTTATCATCCCATTTGTAATTGTTCTGCTTACTAACTGCTTAGGTGACGCCAGCAGCATAGTGGCACTTATTATATTCGTAGTTGCATCTCTTACTGATCTCCTAGACGGTAAGATTGCCAGAAAGTATAACCTTGTAACTAACTTCGGTAAGTTCATGGATCCCCTTGCTGACAAGGTATTAGTTAGTTCAGCGATGATCTGTCTGGTAGCTATTAAGCCTGACGTAATGCCAGCCTGGGCAGTTATCATCATTTTGGCAAGAGAATTCATCATTAGTGGTTTCAGACTTGTGGCTTCTGACGCGGGCATTGTAATTGCAGCCAGCTGGTGGGGCAAGTGCAAGACTGTATCACAGATGGTTATGGTAATACTTATGCTTGCAGCCATTCCTGGCGAAGCAATGCGAATTGTTACAATGATCGTAATGTACGTGGCTGTTATTCTGACAGTAATTTCCCTTGTGGATTATGTGTGGAAGAACAGACAGGTAATTGCAGATAAATAATAGAAAAAACAATAAATAGTTGGAGGAAAGCATGGTAGTAGAACTTATTTCTGTCGGAACTGAGATTCTGATGGGTAATATTATTAATACTAATGCTGCATATCTAGCAGAGCAGTGTGTGAGACTTGGTCTCAACTGCTATTACCAGGATGTAGTCGGAGACAATGAAGAGAGACTCAGCGCCACACTTAAGATGGCCCTGGACAGATCTGATGTCGTGATTCTGTCAGGTGGACTTGGTCCAACACCAGATGATCTGACTAAGGAGGTAGCTGCCAAGGTTGCAGGCCTCAACCTCTATATGGACGAAGAGAGTAAGGCAGCTATTGCTGATTACTTCGTTAAGATTGGCAAGGAGCCAACTAATAACAACTGGAAGCAGGCCATGATGCCTGTAGGAAGTGTAATCTTCCCTAACCACAATGGAACAGCACCAGGCTGCGCCATTAAGACAGGCGAGAAGAGCATTATCCTCCTTCCTGGACCACCAGAAGAACTCAAGCTTATGTTCGAGGAGTCCGTAGTACCTTACCTTACTGAGAAGATGCCAAGTGCTATATTCTCCAAGACAGTTAAGATCTGTGGTATCGGCGAGAGCAGAGCAGCAACAATGATTGCTGACCTTATTGATAAGCAGACTAATCCAACAATTGCAACCTATGCCAAGACAGGCGAGGTGCACATCCGTGTATCTGCCAAGGCTGAGGACATAGCCACAGCCAAGAAGCTTGCCAAGCCAATGGTTAAGGAGCTTAAGGAGATCTTCGGTAATTACATCTACACAACAGATGATGATGTGACTCTCGAGAAGGCAGTTGTTGACCTTCTTATAGCCAACGACCTCACAGTAGGTACAGTAGAGTCTTGCACAGGTGGTATGGTTGCCAGCAGACTTATCAATGTACCAGGCGTATCTGATGCCTTCAAGTCAGGCGTGGTTACATATTCTAATAAGGCTAAGAGGAAGTTCGTCGGCGTTAAGAAGACAACCCTCGACAAGTACGGCGCAGTAAGCAGCCAGACAGCTACAGAGATGGCTAAGGGCTTAAGCGCAGTCAATAAGGCTGATGTAGTAATCGCTACAACAGGTATTGCTGGTCCAGACGGCGGCACTGAGGACAAGCCAGTAGGACTTGTATACATTGCCTGCCAGGTATGCGGCAAGGTGACCGTTAAGGAATGCCACTTCACAGGCAACCGCCAGAAGATTCGCGAGAACACCGTAGTATCGGCCCTCAACCTCATGCGTGAGTGCATCCTCGAATACTACAGCGAGAAAACATTCAGATAATTTATGAGCTCTTAACCGCGGGTTAAGGGCTCATTTTTCACAGAGACAATAGATATGAAGAAGATTACAGTTGATTATATTAAGGAATTCATTAATTAGGAGGACACAATGGCAGAAGTTAATTACAGCAAGTTGATTGAAGAAGTGATAGAGCAGGAGAAGGAGCTTACCTTCAGCAAGTTCTCCAATGATGACGCTTATGAGCTTGGCAATATTATCGTGGGACTGGCTAAGGAGAGAGGCCTGGCAGTCACAGTTGAGATCAGGAAAAATACTCAGATTGTATATCATGTAGCCCTTGAGGGAACAGCTCCTGATAACGATAAGTGGCTGGAGAGGAAGTATAACCTGGTGACACGTACTCAGAAGAGCTCATACAGAATCAACCTTGAGACTAAGGAAGCTGGCAGGACCTTCGAGCAGATGTACGAGCTTACCACAGAGAACTATGCTGCTCACGGCGGCTGCTTCCCAATCAATGTCGAAGGTACTGGCGTAATCGGTACTGTCGCAGTATCTGGCTTAGAGCAGAGCAAGGACCACGCACTTGCCATCGAGGGCGTGAGAATATTCCTGGGGAAGAATGAGTAATAATTTTAGGTATAGACGAAATCATACGCGTTAGGTTAAAATATAGCTGTATTGGCCGAAGGTATTGAGACCAAGGAAGAATATGATTACCTTATGAGTGCAGGAGCTGACTTGTTCCAGGGCTACTACCTGGGAAGACCAATGTAAGAAAACAAAAAGAGACTTCATTTGCGAAGTCTCTTTTCTTTAATAAGATGCTTAAAGGAGAGACAGAATATGGACTTTAAATCAAAGAATAAGGAAATAATTGAACAGCAGACATTATATAAGACCGAGGAGAAAAACTATTCGGAAGCTAAGGAGTCTCCAAGCCCAGAGCTATTGCAGACTAAAGAGGAAGCTACGGATGCCCTCCGGAAGATTCTGAATAGTGAAGAAAGTCTGTCGCTTCAGGAAATTGATACCAGTAAAATTGACCAGGAGATTAAGGATAGTGTAAAAGAGAACTCTGCTGATAGCGGTGATCAGATTACAGAAGATAAGCTAATAATTGACATTAGAAACAGCACTAATATTGACACATCAGATATCAATATTATTAGTAAGGCCGAGACCATTGTAAAAACAAAGGATAAGGTCCGAGAGGTCAAGTCTGTAATAGAGGATGCTGCTGAGTATAAGAAGAAGCGCCG
>DCIU01000059.1:10336-12542 GCA_002317245.1 Lachnospiraceae bacterium UBA1718 | reverse complement strand
TGGGATGATCTGAAGATTAGTAACCTCTATACAGAGGCTGCCTTCGATGAGCTTAGTACATTGGGCCTTAAGAGTATTCTTAAGAGATTCGATGGAAAAGCTGGGGCAACTAAGGATGAGGACATAGCCAAGGAATTCGTTAATGTGGCCGACCTGTCAGACTGCGAGACTACCTTTGAGGAGGCAGCTAAGTATGAGGGACCGGTATTCGCCTATGTACATAAGGACGCAGATGGAATGAGCGCTGTATCCCTGACTATTGGCGATAAGACAGTAATAATACTTCCTTTTGGATTCCTTACAGAGGGATATCTGTCTGATAAATTAGCTACTCTGCAGAATACATGTAAGGGCAGATTCGTAACCTACGATGCCAAGAGCATGTATCCATATATAGACAGTGAAGCCTGGGATAAGGTAGATGATATGATGATTATCTCTTATCTGCTTAATCCACTTAAGGCAAGGGAGTACCGCCTTGAACAGGGCTTTGCAACCTATGAGATGAGTAAGCTCTATAGCGAGCTTATGGATGAACTGGACAAGACTGGCCAGACCAAGCTCTATGAAGAGATAGAGATGCCTCTTACCAAGGTGCTCTATGACTGTGAGAGAGAAGGAATCCTTATTGACAAGGAAGTCCTTAAGAATTATGGAGACTCTCTGGTAGATAGAATTAATGAGCTTGAGGCGGGTATATATGAACAGGCCGGTGAGAAGTTCAATATTAATTCGCCTAAGCAGTTAGGAGAGATTCTCTTCGAGAAGATGGGTCTCACTGGAGGCAAGAAGACTAAGACTGGATATTCCACAGCAGCTGATGTTTTAGAGAAGCTTGCTCCTGAGAATCCAGTAATTAAGGATATATTAGAGTACAGAGGTTTAACCAAGCTTAAGAGCACCTATGCAGACGGTCTTATGGACTGTATAGCAGCTGATGGAAGAATACATACAACCTTCAATCAGACTATTACTGCAACAGGAAGACTTAGCTCAACAGACCCTAACCTTCAGAATATTCCGATCAGGACTGAGCTTGGAAGAGAACTTCGTAAGTGCTTCGTGCCAAAGGCAGGCTATGTATTCATCGATGCAGATTACTCGCAGATAGAGCTAAGATTACTTGCCCATATGTCCAAGGATGAAGGGTTGATTGAAGCCTATAATTCTGATGCTGATATTCACAGAATTACAGCCAGCAAGGTATTCCACATTCCATTTGACCAGGTAACACCTGCTCAGAGAAGAGATGCCAAGGCTGTTAACTTCGGGCTTGTGTATGGTATCAGTTCCTTCGGCTTAAGCCAGGACCTTGGTATCACGAGGAAGGAAGCACAGAACTATATTGAAGATTATTTCGTTACATATCCAGGTGTTAAGAAGTTCCTTGATGACACGGTAGCTGATGCCAAGGAGCAAGGCTATGTAACTACCATATATGGCAGAAGAAGACCAATTCCTGAACTTAACAACAGTAACTTCATGATGAGACAGTTCGGTGAGAGAGTTGCGATGAATTCCCCACTTCAGGGAACTGCAGCAGACATTATGAAGATTGCTATGATTAATGTTCACAATGCCCTTAAGGCAGAGGGACTTGATGCCAAGATTATTGTACAGGTGCATGATGAACTCTTACTTGAATGTGCTAAGGATGTGGAACAGAAGGCAGCCGACCTTCTTGCCCGCGAGATGAAGAATGCAGCTAATCTTGCTGTATCCTTAGAAGTTGATGTTCATTCTGGTAAGGACTGGTACGAAGCTAAATAATGAAGATTATTGGAATAACTGGTGGCGTAGGTGCTGGTAAAAGTCAGGTACTAAAGCTAATCAGAGATAACTATAACTGCATAACCTTGCTGGCTGATGATATAGGTAATCAGATTAAGGAGCCTGGGGAACCATGTTATGAACCCTTAATAGAGCTTCTTGGTCAGGATATATTAGGCGAGGATGGCCGCATTGACAAGCTTAAGATGGCGGGCAAGATATTTGCTGACAGCAGTCTTCTTGAAAAAGTAAATGAGATTATCCATCCCGCTGTTATAACCAGGATCAAGGAGATGGCGACTGAAGCAAGAGAGGAAGGCAGTGTCGATTACTTTTTCATTGAGGCAGCATTGCTGATTGAGTGTGGCTTCAATTCCTTCGTGGATGAGATGTGGTATATATACGCTAGACCAGAGGTCAGAAGAGAGAGATTAAG
>DCIU01000059.1:7998-10192 GCA_002317245.1 Lachnospiraceae bacterium UBA1718 | reverse complement strand
CTTAAGTAGTTACTGATCGGAAAGGTTATATTATGGCAGGAGCTGGTAATCCTAATCAGATGGTATTTGGATTGGATATTGGAACACGTAGTATCGTAGGTACTGTGGGTTATAAGAAGGGCAAGCAGTTCGTGGTCGTTGCTCAGTGCAACAAGGAGCACGAGACCAGAGCTATGCTTGATGGACAGATCCATGACATCGGTAAGGTAGCAGAGACAATTAAAGAGGTTAAGGAACATCTGGAGGAGCAGATTAATGGCAAGCTTCATCGCGCCTGTATCGCTGCGGCTGGTCGTGTTCTTAAGACTATGCAGACTCACTCAGAGATGGAGTTCGAGCAGGAGAAGACGGTAGATAATCTTGATATTTACTCTCTTAATTCTCTGGCTATCGAGGAGGCTTACAGGAATTTCCTTGATGAGAATAATACTGACCTGAAGTTCTTCTGTGTTGGTAGCAGCGTTGTGCGTTACTACATGAATGATATGCTTATGAGCAATCTTGAGAACCATAAGGCTAAGAAGATTGCTGTAGACCTTATTGCTACATTCCTTCCTGAGGATGTAGTGGATGGTCTCTATAAAGCAGTTGAACTGGCAGGTCTCGAAGTAGCTAATATGACTCTGGAGCCTATTGCTGCTATTCAGCTTGCAATCCCAGAGAGATTCAGATTACTTAATATTGCCCTTATTGATGTAGGAGCAGGTACTTCCGATATCTCAATCACTAAGGAAGGCACAATTATTGCCTTTGGCATGATTCCAACAGCCGGTGACAGCCTGACAGAGATTATTGCCAACCATTGTATGGTTGACTTCAACGGAGCTGAGCAGATTAAGAGACAGCTTGATACTACTCAGGTTATTGAATATGAAGATATTATGGGCACCAAGATGTCTATCACCAGCGATGAGATCATGGAGCTTCTTGCTGCTAACGTTGATGAGATGGCTACCCTTGCAAGCGACAAGATTAAGGAACTTAATGGCGGCAAGAGCGTGGGTGCTGTATTCGTAGTTGGTGGTGGCGGAATGATCCCAGGATATACAGCTGCAGTAGCCGAGAAGCTGGGTCTGGCACCAGAGAGAGTTGCCCTTCGTGGCAAGGAAGTAATGCAGGATATTGTATTTGAGAGCACAGAGCTCAAGGTGGATTCTCTGCTTGTAACACCTATTGGTATCTGCCTTAACTTCTATGAGGAGAGCAACAACTTCGTATATGTAAGATTCAATAATGACAAGATTAAGCTATATAACAACAGCAACCTGACAGTTATGGATGCGGCTATGCAGTCTGACTTCCCTAGCAATGGTTTCTTCCCTAAGAGTGGTAAGGAGCTTAACTTCACAGTTAATGGCAAGAACAGAATGGCCCGTGGTGAGATGGGTGAGCCAGCCGTAATCAAGATTAATGGTGAACTTGGCAACCTTCACAGCCCTATTAAGGAGGGTGATGAGATTAACGTCACTGAGTCAACAGCGGGTGCGCCAGCCAAGATGACTATTGGCCAGCTTACTGAGTACAAGGCAATCCTTCGTGCCATCGTCAATGAGGCCATGGTGGAGCTTCCTAAGTTCGCTTCTGTTAATGGTGAACTTAAGTCTGAGTACTATGAGATTCAGTCAGGCGATGAGATTGAGATTCTTGATTACTACACAGTTGGGCAGATTATCAAGTTCCTTGATGTAACACTTCCAGAGGGGGCCTACGTTAAGGTCAACAACATGACTGCAAGTGACGATACCAAGGTGTATGAGAACTTCACTGTTAATATAGAGCTTCCTGAACCTGAAGATTACACCAGTGATTATGATTATGAGGAAGAGGAAGAAGAGGAAGTAGTAGAAGTTAAGAAGGCACCAGCTCCCGCAAAAGTGACTGCAACTGAGTCTAATGTGGACGTGGACGCAGCTATGGCTGCAGCTGATGCTCTGTATGATCAGTTAATGAAGACTGGCACTGTACCTACGCCAGCACCAGCTCCTGCGCAAGCACAGAGTACTCTGCCAGGACAGGGTGATCTGAAGCCACAGACCGCCAATGCCTGGGCTAACTGGATTGCCAATGCAACACAGATGATAAGCGGCGGCGGAGCAGCACCAGCGCCTAAGCCAGTGACACCAGCTCCAGTAGCTAAGCCAGTTGTAGAGCCAGAACCAGTAGTGGCAGCTGAACCAGTAGTGGAAGTTCAGCC
>DCIU01000059.1:2389-7886 GCA_002317245.1 Lachnospiraceae bacterium UBA1718 | reverse complement strand
CAGAGGTCCCAGAGGCACCTGTTTCCCGGGAGCCACATGATATATTTGTAGCCTGCAATGGAGCACCAATACAGATGACTGGTAAGGGCCAGTATGTATTTGTAGATATATTTGACTATATTAATTTCGACAGATCCAAGGCCAGAGGACTTCTTGTTACCAAGATTAATGGCAGGAGTGCCATGTATATGGAAGAGATCCATGATGGCGATGTAATAGAGATATACTGGGATTAACCAGTATTCCAGAAACGGGGATATTCAATATGAGAATGTGTCCTATTGCCAGTGGAAGCAGCGGCAATTCGATATATATTGGAAGCAACAACCATCATATACTGGTTGATGCTGGAATCACTAAAAAAAGAATAGAAGAAGGACTGCATTACGCTGGCCTGTCTGGTAATGATATTGATGGTATTCTTATAACTCATGAGCATTCAGACCATATTCAGGGTCTGGGTGTATTCACAAGAAAGTATCCTGTACCTATATATGGAACAGCTAAGACTTTAATGGCAATTCAGAGGTGTAATGCGTTAGGACATATTCCAACGGAATTATTCCATGAAATCACTGCTGATTCAGTATTTAACATTGGAGATATCCAGGTAGAAGCCATGCATATCAGTCATGATGCCGCTGACCCAGTTGCATATACTTTTGCAAATGGTGTAAGGAAGATGGCTGTAGCCACAGATATGGGCACTTATAACGATTACATCGTTGATAAGCTTAAGGGAATGGATGCGCTGCTCCTGGAGTCCAATCATGATGTGAGGATGCTGCAGGTGGGACCTTATCCTTATCAGCTGAAGCAGAGAATTCTGTCGGACGCGGGGCATCTGTCCAATGAGAGGGCAGGAAGGCTGTTGTGCCAGATTCTTCATGATGGACTAAGTTCGATTTATCTGGGACATCTGAGTCAGGAGAACAATATGCCTGAGCTGGCTTATGAGACAGTCAGAATTGAGGTGGAGATGGATGAGTGTCCATATAGAGTCGGCGACTTCGAATTGAGGGTCGCTAAGAGAAGTGAGCCTTCGGCAATTATAGAATTGTAAATAATGGGGCATGATGATGCCCCTTTTTTAGCAGATATGAAATTTATTGATATTGAGAAGAAGGAAGCAGGACGCTTCATAACAAGATACGATATTACATATGAGACTGTTGATAAGAAGACCAAGGTCTATGAGATAATCAGCAGGGATAAGAATATTACTTCTTTTGATGAGCTGCATAACAGAGACGTGGACGCGGTAGTGCTTATTGTCTTCAATGAGGATAAGAGCAAGATTCTTATGGATAAGGAATTCAGACTATCTGTTGGTGAATGGGTATATAACTTCCCGGCTGGGCTGATAGATCCGGGTGAGGATGCCTATATGGCGGCTAAGAGAGAGCTTAAGGAAGAGACGGGACTTGATCTGATTGAGGTGGAGGACCTGATTGGCGAGAGCTACAGTGCTGTAGGCTTCTCCAATGAGAAGAATGTATGCGTAGTAGGCATTGGGGCAGGAGAATTCGCTCCAAGTACTTCTACGGTTGAAGAGATAGAGCCTGGATGGTATTCCAGGGAAGAGATTAGGGAATTATTAAAGACCAGCAAGTTCGCAGCAAGGTCTCAGGCCTTCTGTTATGCCTGGAGTCATTTTGGATGAGGAAGTTTTAGGGGATATTTATGGATGACGAGAAATTAAGAGAACTGGAACGGAATTCAAGCTGGTATAAGAAGCTTGAGAAGCTCTTTAGGGAAGACGACGTATTCTGGAATAACGAGATAGCTGCCAACCTTTTTGTCAGCATCTGCCTGTTAGTTCTGGCTGGTGTCTTAGTGCTATCATTTTTTCTTGCCTATGTAGGAGTATTTGATGTACCAATAGACAGAATGGCAAAGGTGCTAATTGTCAATATTCCGCTGCTGATATTTGGTAATTACATTAGTGCTAAATATAGAGGGCAGAAGCACTGGATTAAGTACGTGCTTTGCTTTATCAGCATATGTGCATCTATAGGACTGTGCAGCGCCATTAGTATATTCGTTCCTATTATTACATGTATTCCTATTGTACTTAGCTGTAGATACTATAGTAGAAAATTCACCAATACTGTATATTCATTTACGGTGCTGGGTATGGCTATATCTGAACTGATGTATTCCAGATTCGGAATGGTTGATTTGAATCTCGTTAGCATTCCTGAAGGCTCGGTGCTTAAGATAGTAGGAGATTCAGGACTTCGTGGCGCTGTAATGGTAACAGATTATGATTACGGCACATATCTTGCTAATCTCTTCAGAGGTTCCTTCATGCCACGCTTCCTGCTTGTGAGTATTGTGGCCTTCATCTGTCAGGAACTGGCAAGACGAGCCCATGAGATGGTACTTAGCCAGGCTGAGATTAGTAAGAGGACTGAGGGAATAAAGGCTGAGCTTGATATGGCTACTAACATTCAGGCAGCTGTGTTGCCTAAGATTTTTCCTGCATTCCCTACAAGGCCGGATCTTAAAATCAAGGCCACTATGGACCCTGCCAAGGAAGTCGGAGGCGACTTCTATGATTATTATCTTATTGATGATGACCATCTGCTATTAGCTATCGCTGATGTGTCTGGTAAGGGGATTCCGGCTGCCTTATTTATGATGATTAGTAAGAGTCTTGTTAAGTCTTCAGCTTATGTATACAAGTCACCAGCTCAGATAGCCCAGGCTGTTAACAGACAACTGTGTGATGGCAATGAATCTGACATGTTCGTAACTGCCTGGATTGGTATTCTTGAGATATCAACTGGTATTATAACTGCGGTAGACGCAGGACATGAATATCCGATAATCAGACACAAGGGTGGAGAGTATGAGCTGATTAAGGATAAGAAATCCTTTGTTCTTGCCGGAATGGAGGACTCAGTATTTAAGGAGTATACCTTCGAGTTCAAGCGAGGAGATTATCTCTTCCTCTATACCGATGGGGTAGCAGAGGCAACCAATGCTGATAATGAGCTCTATGGTACAGAGAGACTCCTTAAGGCACTGAACAAATACAAGGCAGATGAACCAGAGGTTATTCTGGATCATGTCAGGGCTGATGTTGATGCATTCGTTAAGGATGCTCCGCAGTTCGATGACCTGACAATGTTATCAATGCACTTTATGGAGATTTAATCTGCTACTAATAGATTGGAGAATGGTTGTGAAAGAAGGAAGAGCATTATATCGTAAAACAGGGTCCAGATTGTACCTGTTTATGGTAGCTTTTACAGTATTTAAATCATATGTAATGATTCCTGTTATGAGTAAGATATGGGGGCTGACTCTTAAGACTACTCCTGACGGATTCGTAAGCAATGCGAATCTGCTGCGTTCGCTTGTTCGTGCACCGTGGATTATACCAATTGGCATTCTGCTTGTATTTGTCTATGCCCTCGTATCTATGTGGCAGGTTATTGCCACAGTCTATGGAATTGCATTTATTGATAATGATAAGTTATTCAAGATTCCGGACCTGTTCAGATTATCGGGTAAGGAATTGTGGCATGCAGTTAAGCCACGTAACTGGATGATGTTAGTGTATGCACTTATTATTGTGCCTCTTGCTGACCCCTTCCAGTCCAGCTCTGTTTTTGGCGCCTTTGTGATGCCAGAGTATATTAGCGACTTTATTGAATCTAAGATGGTACTTCACTTACTCTATGTAATCCTCTTATTAGTGGTAGGTTATTTTGCCCTTAGGTGGTTCTACCTGGTGCCATCCTTTGTTCTTAAGGACCATGACTTTAAATGTGCAAGTGATGAGAGCTTTAAGCTGACTCAGAAGAAGTTCATCAAAAATGGTATAAAGATTTCTATATATAATCTTATTGAACTTATTCGTCTGGTAATAATACCTGCTGTTTTGGTTGGCATAGCATCTTTTATCTGCTTTGGCATTTCATACGAGTTGCCAATAGCAGGAGATTTGTTCTACCAGATGTGGAATTCAGTAGGACTTGATACTGTAAAAAATATAACAGGTACCTTTGTATATATAAGTGTAATGTGTTATCTATATAAGTCATACTTTGCTAAGCTTGATGAGCTGGCTATGGACTCATCGGTTACGCTTCCTGAACTTAAGAAGGAGAAGGCTAAGATTATGCCAGCCATTGTAACTCAGGTTACATGGAGTTTAATTGGAGCGCTTCTTTTTACTGTATATTACCTCGCAGCTATCTGGCTTGCGAATTATGATATGAATACCTTCGAGGAATTATTTGGAACTACCAAGATTATTGCCCACAAGGGCTATTCCTCAGAGGCCCCTGAGAATACGGTACCTGCTTTTGAACTGGCTGATGGCTGTGATAATGCAGACTTTATTGAGCTTGATGTATGGAATTCCAAGGATGGTATACCGGTAGTTGTTCACAATGAATCTATTGCTGCTGCAACAGGAATCGATAAGGCAGTATATGAATATACCTATGAGGAATTACAGCAGATACCTGCTCCTTACAGTATGAGCGAAGAGGACTTCCCGACTGCAAGAATCCCAAGTCTGGAAGAGGTTATTGCACAGTATGCAGACACGACCCCTATTCTTATCGAGATTAAGGGATATAAGCAGGATAATACATTGGCTAAGAACATTGTTGATCTTATGGAGAAGTATAACTGTACTGAGACCTCAATGATTCACTCTGGAGACTATGAGTCACTTAAGGCAGTCAAGGAACTTAATCCGGATATACAGTGTGGACTTATTATGGCGGTAATTACAGGCGACTGTTATGATCTCCCTTACGCAGACTTCTTCAGTGTTGAGCATACCTTTGTTACTAATAACATGATCTCAGAAGTACACAAGCGTGGTAAGAAGCTCTTTGTATGGACAGTTAACTACGATGATTCGGCCAAAAAGATGCGATGCATAAATGCAGATGCATTGATAACTGATTATCCAGATAAAATAGCGGAGTATGTTACTAACAGGACACTGACTTCAGATATTGATGCGATGTTTGATAAGGATATGTTAGATAGCGAATCTACATTCGAGAGTGGAGACTACTAAATAAAAGGAAATGGGCGATTATTTAATCGCCCATTTCCTTTTAATCCAATTATAAAGCTTACCTACTGTAAGACCCTGAATAAGGGTGGTGAAGATTATTGTAATGTAAGTAACATATAAGATGAAATTATAGATGCTAACTGGAAGGAATGACTTGGTGCTCATAGCCAGAGCAAGGCAGAGACCTCCCTTAAGACCACCCCAGGTCATAAGTATTGAGAATGGCTTAATATGATATCCATCTGGCAGCTGCTTACAGATTGCTGTTGAGGCCATAACACCCAGGAATCTGGCGCCAATGTTAAAGAGGATGGCGGCAAGACCTATTATTATCAAATGTTCTGTACCAGATACGAATACGAATGAGACACCTATGAGAACGTAGAGTATGTAATTAAGCAGAGTGTCAATGATTTTCCAGAAATCCTTATAATAATCCCTGGGATC
>DCIU01000059.1:0-2323 GCA_002317245.1 Lachnospiraceae bacterium UBA1718 | reverse complement strand
GATGCGATTACTCCCGAGAAGCCGAATTCTTCGCAGATGCAGTAGGCCAGTGTTACAGACAGCATAGAGATAATAATATGCTTGATAGGGTCCTTGGTTGCCTTAATCAGCATGAAGAAGATGAATGAGATGGCAAAGCCTACAAGCAGCGCTCCTGCCAGTTCCCTGAACATTACGATAAAGAAATTGCTATCCTTGGTATCTTCATAGAGCTCCTTAAGGAAGATAAAGAGAGCAACGCCTGTACCGTCATTGAAGAGGGATTCTCCCTCCATAATTGCTGTAACATCATTAGACAATCCCAATTTATTAAGAATACCTGTTGCTGCAATTGGATCTGTTGGAGATACAATTGAGCCCAGCAATACACATAGTGTGAAACTGATATTCATTCCAAGCAAGGCTGTAATACCCCAGAAGACAAGTCCATAGAGAACAGAAGTAATGACTGTTGTTAACAGTGCCAGAAGACAGATTGGCTTGAAGTTATCGACAAGCTCAGGTAGCTTGAGTTCGCTGGCTCCAGTGAATAACATGAAGCAGAGAAGTACTTCAAGAAGAATCTTATCCAGACTGTAGGTATCGAGAATATGCATTATGTTAGTAGAAGGAACTAACATATTCTTGTAGCTTAATGCTGACAGTATTATCCCGACTATAAGTGAGAAGAGCAGAAGAGCTATCTCATTAGGTAACTTAGTAATCTTCTCGTTGAATAATGAGAAAATCACAATCAAGAATAATATGGCTGTTAAAAATATTAAGAAATATTCCATTAAATATATCCCCCAAATAATCGTATTAAGTATATTATAGCACCAGGAAGAATGAAACAGGCACCTCAAATGAGGTACCTTAGAAATTTTTATCAGTGGCTGAATTGATAAGTTTTTCTACTAATAATTGGTGGATAGGGGTATACTGTTAGTATAAATTGTGTTCAGGGAGGGCATTATGCAGGAATTAGAGAAGCAGTTTCATATTAAATGCGTTGAAGGCGATGTTGGCAAGTATGTTATTCTCTGTGGTGATCCGGGCAGATGCCCATCTATTGCTGCACTTTTCGATGACGCAAAGCAGATAGCATATAATAGAGAGTACAATATCTTCACGGGTTATCTTGAGGGTGAGAAGGTTACTGTATGTTCTACAGGTATTGGTGGACCATCCACAGCAATAGCGGTTGAGGAGCTCCACAATCTTGGAGCACATACCTTTATCAGAACAGGTACCTGTGGCGGAATTGATATAGATGTTAAGTCAGGTGACATTGTTGTAGCTACAGGAGCTATCAGATATGAGCATACATCTATGGAGTATGCTCCAATTGAGTTCCCTGCAGTAGCAGACCTTGATGTTACAATTGCTCTGCGCCAGGCATCTAAGGCACTTGGCAAGACCACACATGTTGGCGTTGCTCAGTGTAAAGATTCATTCTATGGACAGCACAGCCCACAGAAGAGCCCGGTTTATTATGAGCTTCAGCAGAAGTGGGAGTCATGGAAGAGACTTGGGGTTAAATGTTCTGAGATGGAGTCGGCAGCACTGTTCGTAATTGCCAGTGCACTTCACTGTAGAGCAGGTTCCTGCTTCCATGTAATCTGGAATCAGGAGAGAGAGGCTGCGGGCCTTGACCAGGATATGAGTGAGGATACATCAGCAGCTGTACAGATTGCTGTAGAGGCAATGAGATCACTAATCATTGCAGATAGAAAGTAATAATAGGAGATTTTAGTAGCTTGTCATATATATGACAGGCTACTTGTATGATAAGTATGTTAGATAATCTTATTTTTAGTCTTAATGCCACTATGCCTATATTTATGATGATGGTAGTGGGATATGTGCTTAAAAAGATTAAATTCTTAGATGAGCATAATACTAATGCTATCAATAAGCTGGTATTCAGGGTATTCTTACCTGCATTACTGTTCATAGATCTTGCCAAGCAGGACTTTGTGAAGGTATGGGATTCATCATTTGTATTATTCTGTGCCTTAATCACTGTAATTAGCATAGTAATTTCATTTTTCTTATCACTGTTGTGTAAGGATAGTTCTGACAGGGGAGAGTTCATACAGGCTTCATATAGAAGCGCCGCAGCCACTCTGGGAATAGCATTCATGACCAACATCTATGATAATGTGGCAATGATTGCGCTTATGATTATTGGTTCAGTGCCAATATATAATATAGTAGCGGTGCTTATTCTGTCACTGACCAGTCCTGATGGCTCTAATGGTAAGGGTGGAGAATTAGCTAAGAAGACAGCCAAGAATGTAGTTACCAATCCTATTATTCTGGGAATTGTAGTGGGCCTTGC
>DCIU01000147.1:13941-14139 GCA_002317245.1 Lachnospiraceae bacterium UBA1718 | reverse complement strand
GCGCTGACTTCATGATTACAATCGGCGGTGGATCTTCAATGGATACAGGTAAGGCTATCGGTATTATCATTAACAACCCTGAGTACGCAGATGTTCGCTCACTTGAAGGCGTTGCACCAACTAAGAAGCGTACAGTTTTCACAATTGCTGTACCTACAACAGGCGGTACAGGTGCTGAGTCTACAATCAACTACGTTA
>DCIU01000147.1:0-13774 GCA_002317245.1 Lachnospiraceae bacterium UBA1718 | reverse complement strand
GCTCTTACACATGCTATCGAGGGCTATACAACAGCAGCAGCTTGGGAGCTCTCAGATGTTCTTGATCTCGAGGCTATCCAGCTCATCGCTAAGAACCTTAGAGCAGCAGTTGATAATGATCCTGACGGACGTGAGGGAATGGCTCTTGCACAGTACGTTACAGCTATGGCTTACTCTAACGTAGGTCTTGGTATTGCTCATTCAATGGCTCATACACTTGGTGCTGTATATGACACACCACACGGTGTTGCTTGCGCTATGATGCTTCCAATCGTTATGGACTTCAACAAGGAGTGCACAGGCGAGAAGTATAAGAAGATTGCTGAGGCATTTGGAGTTGATACAACAGGAATGGATCAGGATACATACAGAAAGGCTGCTATCGATGCAGTTCAGCAGCTCTCAGTTGACGTAGGAATTCCAACTAAGCTTGAGAAGTTAAAAGAAGAGGACCTTCCATTCCTCTGCGAGTCTGCAGCTGCCGATGCGTGTGCACCTGGTAATCCAAAGCATGCAACACTCGAGGACTTCGAGGCAATGTTCAGAAAGCTTATGTAATATGGAATGGTGGACAAAAAAATAATTGTCCCTAATTTTAAATAAGTCGTATAATATGGTGGGTCGGGAAAAATGATTACAACTGACTCACCATATTTTATTTGTCATGAAGGCATGGCATGGAGGAGAAAAAGATGAAAAAGAATAATATGATGGTAAAGACAGTATTGACAGTTGCTATGGCTACTATGATGGCAGCTATGTGCGTAGGATGTGGAAGCAAGGATACTCAGGTGACTGCAGAGATTACAGTAGAGGATGTGGCAGAGGAAGCTACAGTTGCTGAAGAGGCAGCTCCAGAGGAGGTAGCTGAGACAACTGAAGCTACAGAGCTTGTGACATATGATTTCGAGACATATGATGGAGACCATGTAGTAATCGATGCATCTAATATCACAGTTCAGGAGAAAACTGATGACCCTGAGGGATCTTCATACATTACAGCTGAGGCAGCTAACAATGTCATTGCACCAGGTAGAGACTACGTATATATGGCAGATGATAATAACTACTACGTGGCAGATTACGCTAACGGACTTATTACAGTAGCAACTAAGGGTGACGAGAGCAGTGCGGCAACTGATGAGAACCCTGGAGCTTTCGATACAGATAAGTTCTCGGTGTCATATGATACAGACAAGTTCTACGGATATGTAGCTGATGAAGAAGCTGGCACAGTAATACTTAACTATACAGGCGAGTGTGCAGGAACAACACTTATGCAGATCAGTCCTTCAGACTGCGCAAGCGCTGAGGAAGCACTTGCAGAGGTTGCCAAGACTACAGGCTTCGAACTCGCTGATACCAATTCGGTTGAGGTTAATGGTTGCGATGTTACATATACATGGCATGTAATTCCTAACGGAACAGACGGCGTTATCGTCGACGACTTCTACAAGGTATATGTTAAGGGCGACAATGTAGTATTAATTGATATCATGACAACACGTGATTCGGATGACTCTAGAGCAGAAGAGATTTCATACCTCTTTGATGATATCTCTAACACAATCGAGCTGAAGTAGTAGATAAGTAATATATAAAGATTTTAATGCGGCTTGCCAGTGATGGTGAGCCGTTTTTTTATCGAGAAAGAATGAGCTAGTTGCTGCCATTTTTGCCATATAAATATTGACAGTATAAGCTGCCGAACATATCATAAGAGTGTCAGCAGTCGTATCTAGCGACAAGGCTGATGGCAAGTGAAGATTGAATGGTCCCGGATTCGGGATGCTTTGGCGTGTCGCCAACTTTTTCACTGATTGTAATTTCATAACTAAGTAGAGTTGGCAAAGAGATATCTGTCTTCGTTTTTGTTGCCGTATGTCTGCTTTGCCAGGAAAGGAAAAGCATGGGAATGTATGACATTTTGGATAGGGAATATTTTGGCAAACCAGAAATATTCGCTGAATTGATTGAAGTGGGAGTGTTAAAGAGAAAGGTGAAGATTGATGCAAGGAGGCTGGTTGGCCTTGAAGGTAAATATCCTTCGCTTAGAAGTAAATCTGGAGAGTATGAGAGAGATGAAATAAAGCTTTATGAGGAACACAAGGTAAAATATGGTATCGAACTCGAGAACCACACAGACTATGGGATGCCACGGCGTATGATTGTGTATGATGCAGGTGAATATGAGAAGGCTGCGGCCGAACGTAAGAAAAGGCATAATTCAAGAAAGACAGGTAGAGGCTTTGAAGAAATTAAGAGTGGAATGGTAGCAGACGAAAAGGATTATCCCGTTATTAACTTAGTTTTGTACTTGGGGATGGGAAGGTATAAAGGCCCAAGGTGTTTGCGGGAGAGTTTCGGAGATATACCAGTAAAGGTTAGGCCATATCTTAATGACAAGATTCAGAATTACAGCTTTAGCCTTATGGAAGCAGACTATGTCAATCCGAATAGCTTTGATACTGAACTTAAACAGTTCTTTGAAGCGATGCAGGCAAGAAACGATAAAAAGAAGATGCTTGAGTTGATAGATAGGGATGATTATCAAAAACTATCTGATGAGACTAAGAAGATAATATCTATCCACTTGGATAATGATAGGTTAACTAAAAAGGTAGTAGAGGAGGATGTGGAAATGTGTAAAGCAATAAGAGATATGTTGAGGGATAGTGAAGAAAAGGGAAAGGACGAAGTCTTTGTTTTATACTCAAAACTAAGGGATTCAAACCGACTAGACGACTGGGATAGGGCAACGATGGATCAGGATTATAGAAATAGATTGATTGAAGAGTTTATGCTGAAGAATGTTGATCTTGTATAAAAAGAGCTATTTAACTATCCTCGGGATACCAATTGGTAAAAACTAGGAAAAACTCCACCGATTTTCAAGGGATTAGCACTCCTAAAGGGTGTGCTGGTCCCTATTTTTATGGTAAAATAAAGAAGACTATGGAGTATAAGGGGAGATTATATTCTCAAGTAAGCAGCAACTCCCATCGAGGTAATCACAATGCCTGATAACATTCGCGAACTAGCGCAGATACTTAAGGAAAGTAATAACATAGTATTCTTCGGCGGAGCGGGCGTCAGCACCGAGTCCAACATACCGGATTTCAGAAGCTCTAACGGCCTGTGGAATGAGAAGCTGAAGATTAACCTGACACCGGAGCAGCTTGTATCACATACATATTACATGCAGTACCCCGAGGAGTTCTTCGAGTTCTACAAGGACAAGCTGATCTACCCCGAGGCAGGGCCCAATAAGGCCCACATTGCACTGGCCAAGCTGGAGGAGATGGGCAAGCTTAAGGCGGTAGTCACTCAGAATATCGACGGTCTCCACCAGGCGGCGGGCTCCAAGATAGTATATGAGCTTCACGGCTCCGTGAAGCGTAACTACTGTACTAAGTGCCATGCCTTTTACGATGAGAATTATATAATGGCGGCCGAGGGCGTACCCACATGTGAGAAGTGCGGCGGCAGGGTCAAGCCGGACGTGGTTCTCTACGAGGAGGGCCTGGACCAGGATGTGATAAACGGTGCTGTAACTGCAATATCAAGAGCTGATACGCTGATTATCGGTGGTACATCACTGGTTGTCTATCCGGCAGCAGGCCTCATCCAGTACTTCCAGGGCAAGAACCTTATATTAATCAATAAGAGCGAAACCAGCGCCGACCGTAACGCAGACCTTGTTATACACGACGCAATCGGCCAGGTGCTCTCGCAGGCACTCGACATCATGGACACATTAGACTAGCAGGTGACATATGAAAAAATATCTAGGCATTATAATCCCAATATTCGCAGCAATCCTCGCAGGACTGCTGGCTGTCATGGATCCGCTCTATTCCGTGGACTCCTTCATCACAGACAAGCTCTACACCAAGCTTAAGGGCACAACCTCCAACATCATCATCGTATGTATCGATGAGGAGAGCGTTGACGCCTACGGTAACTACAATAAGTGGTCCAGGGCAAAAACGGCCGAACTGTTTGAGAAGCTCTATGAAGACCCTGAGAACGCTCCAGCTGTTGTCGGAGTCGATGTAATGTTCATCGCAGACCTTAATGAGACAGACGATGCAGCACTTGTAGCAGCAGTTAAGAAGGCTGGCAACGCTGTAATGGCTACCAACGTAGTATACAGAGGAGCAGTTGAGCGTAACAGCGACGGCTCTATGGTATATAACGAGCAGAACATCTCGGCAGTAGAGGTTCCATTCGAAGAACTCCAGGAGGTATCGACTCTGGGCTTCTCCAATGCCTGCATTGCCAAGGATGGAAGCGTTCGTTACGCAATGAACGACATCACATATACTGACCCTGATACAGGCGAGGTGATAGAACAGGATTCCCTGGCAAGAGCCATCTACAAGGAATACCAGAAGGTTAAGGGCGAAGAGATATATACACCAGTCGTTAATGCGGCAGGCCAGTTCCAGTTCTTCTATTCAGGTGAGTCGAAGGAATTTTCCCATGTATCACTTGTAGAAGTACTTAACGGCAACATTCCAGCTTCGGCCTTCAGAGATAAGATCGTACTCCTAGGTGCATACGCTCCTGGCTTCCAGGATGCTTACCAGTCGGCTATCGACCGTGGCACTAACATGTACGGAGTTGAGATCCATGCCAATATCATTCAGGCTCTGATGCAGCACAAGACAGCTCAGAACGCTACTAAGATGGCAATAGGTCTCATCACAGGAATTATTCTTGCTATCTATCTGATACTTGCTAACAGACAGAAGCTTGTATTCGTAATCCTTGAGGCGGTAGCGATTGGCGGCCTCTATATGTTGGCTGGCCGAATACTTGCCAGCAAGGGTATAGTAATCCCTCAGATATATGTGCTGCTGTCCTTACTTCTGGCGGTTGCATATTACCTGATTGAGAAGTACGTACTTGAGAAGATCAGACGTAAGAGAACTCTTGAAGTATTCAAGAAATACGTAGCACCTCAGGTAGTAGATGATATTTCCAAAACTGGTGACTTTGAGCTTAAGCTCGGCGGTGAGAAGAGAGATGTCGCTGTACTGTTCGTCGATATCAGAGGATTTACACCACTGTCAGAGAGTCTTAATCCTGAGCAGGTCGTAGCAATTCTTAATGAGTACCTGGCGCTTACAACTAAGTGTATCCTTAGCCACAACGGTACTCTGGATAAGTTCATTGGTGATGCGACAATGGCGGTATTCAATGCTCCATTCGACCAGGACGATTATGTATATGAAGCTGTGGCAGCAGCCTGGGACATTAAGCAGGGATCACAGGAGCTTAGAATCAGACTTGAGCAGGAATTCGGCAAGACAGTCGGCTTCGGTGTCGGCGTTAACTGCGGTGATGCAGTCGTTGGTAACATTGGATGTGATTTCCGAATGGACTACACAGCAATCGGTGATACAGTTAATACTTCAGCAAGACTTGAGGCTAATGCCAAGGCTGAAGAGATTCTTATCAGCGAATATGTATATGAGAGAATTAAGGACAGAATCCAGGTAGAGCAGGTTGGTGAGATACCTCTTAAGGGTAAGAGCACCAAGCTCATGGTCTATCGCGTTCTAGGTATATAGCGCTAAAGGGCGCTATATACCTTGACTCGCAGTGAGCTGCGAGTCCACGGGTGATATAAGGAATAATATATAAGGGGTAGCGAAAATGGAGAGACAATGGGAGATAATCCCTCAGTTCATCAGACTTGAGGAATCAGTAAGATTATCTAAGCAGTACGGAGCAAGTTTTGAATACAATGACTTTTACAAGCCATCTATATACCAGGATGAGGAAGAGATACGTAAGAGAATAGAAGTATATAAGTCATTAGACAGAGATAGAAGCAAGGACACACTTCATGGTGTATTCTTCGATATCGCTATGATTAGTACTGATGACGTAATCAGAGACCGAAGCAGATACCTTATGAAGCAGTCTATGGACATCGCAAGAGAGCTTGGATGCAAGGGAGTAGTATTCCACACAGGAATACTTGCAGGCCTCTGGACTAAGCCATATCTGTCAGGCTGGGTTACAGCAGCATCAGAATATCTTCCAGTACTTGCAAGACAGTACCCAGAGATTGAGATCTATATTGAGAATACCTTCGAGCGTGATCCAAGCCCACTAATCGACTTCATGGAGAGACTTACAGACTGCCCTAACATCAAGCTGTGTCTGGACTATGCACATGCTTCGCTCACAGTTACTGATAACGAAGAGTGGGTGAAGAGAATGGCACCATACTTAGGACACATGCATACCAACGACAATGACCTGATTGCCGATCTTCACCAGGCACCAGGCAGGGGAAGCATTGATTATCAGGAGTTCAAGAGACTGCTTGATAAATATGATGTTCATACATCAGTTCTCCTGGAGCTCGATGGAATTGAGGAGCAGGAATTCGCGCTTAAGTTCATGCAGACAGTTTAACTCACTACAAAAAAGGACTAATAGATGGATCAGAATATAATACTTGATGCGGTACTTGATACAGGTATTGCACTATCAACCGAAAGAGACAAGAATAAGCTTTTCGCCATGATTATAGATAAGGGTATGGAGCTCACTAACTGTGATGCTGGTACTCTATATATTACTGAGGGAGATACTCTTCGCTTCAAGATTATGAAGACAATCTCCATGGGAGTCGACAAGGGATACGACGGAGCGGAAATTGATATTCCACCAGCACCAATGCGCGAGGAGAATATCTGCGCCTACTCAGCTATTCACAAGGCTTCCCTTAACATTGAAGACGTATATACCAGTGATCGATTCGATTTCACGGGCCCTAAGAGATATGACAGCATGACTGGCTACAGAACCCAGTCCATGATGGCCATCCCTCTTGTAAACGGCGATGATGAGACAGTGGGCGTCCTTCAGCTTATAAATGCTATGGATGAGAATGGAACAGTAATCCCATTCGATATATCCATGCAGATGATAGTATTAGCTCTCGCTTCCCAGACTGCTATCGCTGTTTCCAACATGCGTTACCAGGAAGAACTTCGTGAGCAGATGTGGTCCTTCACGGAAGCTATGGCGGCCGCCATCGATGAGAGAACACCATATAATGCCAGCCACACACGTAAGGTTGCTGAGTACTGTGGCAAAATTGTGGACTATATCAACGAGCTCCACGAGAAGGGCGAGGAGGAGGAATACTTCGACCTTAATCGTAAGGAGCAGCTGGTTATGGGCGCATACCTTCACGATATTGGCAAGCTGGTTACTCCTCTTGAAGTCATGAATAAGTCTACCCGTCTTGAGGGAAAAGAGAAGGCAATTGAGGATAGATTAAATATCTACGGTCTGAAGGCTCGTATTGCCAATCTGGAAGGCAAGATTAGTGACGATGAGTATGCCAAGATCAAGCAGGACCTTGCTGATGCATTAAGCATTATGAATGATATTGATGGAGTAGGATTCGCAGGTGATGAGCTGAGAGCCAGACTGGAGGCAGTCATTGATCTTAGCTATGATGACGAAGGTCAGTCGCTTCCATTTTTTACAGATGAAGAGAAGAGCTGCTTAAGAATCGTCAAGGGTACTCTGACTAATGAGGAGCGCCAGATTATGGAGAATCACGTTGTGGTTACTTCGAGAATTCTTAAGAAGGTACACTTCATCAAGTACTTCAAGAATTCGCCTAAGTGGGCAGCTCAGCATCATGAGTGCCTGAATGGTAAGGGATATCCTAACAAGCTGACAGCGGATGATCTGGAGACGGACGCAAGAATTATTGCGGTTGCGGATATCTGTGATGCCCTGCTTGCGACGGACAGACCATATAAGAAGCCAATTCCAAAGGAGAAGGCTTTCGATATCCTGCGTGATATGGCTAAGTTCGGTAACATTGATAGCAAGTTGGTTGAGTACTTGTATCAGTGTATTGATAAATAATCGGATTTGATTATTTAGGATTTGTTTTGTTTTAGATTTAGGATTTGTTTTTATGGGGTTCAAGGAATTCATAGCAACCGGTAAGGGTAAGGCTATCACGATTGCAAGTGGTGCAACAGTAGCTGCAGTTGGTATTGCAGCAGCCGTATTGCTTTAGGGCGGAGGCTTCAGAAGCATTGTGGTGCAGAATGTTGTTGGCACCGTTGATATCGTGGGTGAGAAGAATAACGGTCAGGCTTTCGAAGGACAGAATCTGTACAGCGGCGATGATGTCACTGTTGGGGATGTGTCTGAGCTTGTAATGCGTATGGATGCAGATAAGTATGTATATGCTGATGCCAATACACACTTCTCGCTGGAGGCATCTGATGCCAATGAAGACAGCCTCATTAAGATCTACTTGGATAAGGGTTCCGAGCTTAATGAATTACAGACTAAGCTGGGGCCTAATGATGAATATGAAGTTGATACACCATCATCAACACTGGCAGTTCGAGGAACAACCTTCCGAGTGACAGTATATGAGGATGCTGATGGCAAGACTTATACGCTGCTTGAGGTTACAGAGGGCTTCGTTGAGGTAGAACTCAAGACCACTGACGGCGTATATACAGGTGTTAAGGAGACCTTTACAGCCGGACAGAGCGCTCTGATTCGTGCTGATAGCAGTATCTCGGAGTTCCTTGTTGGCGATGAGGAGGAAATAGTACTTAAGCTTAATTACGCTAAGCTTCCAGAGGAGGCAGTACCAAGACTTGAAGCTCTGCTTGAAGTTGTTGAGGGCAATGTAATTAAGGGCGACCTTGAGCTTCAGGGCGAAGAGGAAGACGAGGAAAATGAGGACCAGGCACTTGAGCCTACTCCAACACCTACTCCAACCCCTGAAGTAGTATTAGTACCAGACCCAGATGGGGACGGCCCTGACGGCGGCGGTGATGGCGACGGAGAAGGTGATGGCGAAGGCACTGAGCAGCCATTACTCCAGGGAAGGTCATTACATATTCATACCCCTAGTGACTGGCTCTTAGCCCAGTCTGCATCGTGCCTCAGCGACGGATATTACCTAAAGGTATGTACTGGCTGCAATGCAGCAGTTGACTCACAGACCATAGCCAAGACTGGCCATAGACTTGTCGACGGCGTCTGCGCTAACTGTGGCTACGGCACTCCAGTCGCAGAGGACGAACCGGTAGTAGCAAGAGCTAACGAGAGCTCTAGTTCGTCATCTTCTGAGGAGTCGACACCGAGTCATACGCATAGTTGGAGTTATAGCATAAGAGAGGTGGAGGGCGATCACATTAAAACATGTAGCTCTTGTGGAGAGAGCGCTGTAGAGAGTCATTCATATACAGCTTATATGCGAAGATATGGGCGATGTGCTTGTGGACATGAAGCGGTTGTTGAGGATTGTACTAACTTAGGACAATCTCACCAAAAAGGTAGTGAGATTATTAGTGATACTGATGGACACTATTATGCTTGTACAGTATGCGGAGAGCCCGTAAAAGATGAAATGGTTTCTAGTCATAGTGGCTCAGGTGAATTCTATTCATCTCTACTTGGTCATATTGAGACTTGTTCCATTTGCGAACAAGAATTTGTGGTTAGCACACATACTTGGAAATATATGGATGATGCTGGCGCAGAGGTTCCGGAATCTTCTGCAACAAATAGGGAATGCACTACGAGTGGATGTACACTTATAGAAAAGAAAGACGGGGACGGATGGGTTCCAAAAGAATAAGGGAATAATAGTTTTAAATGGAATACGAAGTAATTAACATAGCCGTATCAGACGGCACAGAGAAGGAATTTGCCATTATCGACAAGTTCGAATTTAATAATAAGAAGTACATGTCTGTATCATTAATCGAGGATGATGAGATACGGGAAGGCATGTATATATATGGTTACATTGATGCAGATGACGGTGATGTAGTAGTAGAGATCATCACTGATATGCAGGAATATGATGATGTAACTGAATATTACCTGGAGTTAGCTGAGTAGTCGTGCGTAATTATTCGAGAGAAGAACTCAAGCAATTTAATGACTGTATTAAGGGCCTTAGAAGCCACAATGCTGCTCAGGAGATGAAGAACTACATCCAGCATGGCAAGACTAATACCTACGACCACTGTATGAGTGTAGCCAAGGCCAGCATGAGACTTGATAAGTTCCTGAATTCCAAGTCGGACAAGGAATCGCTTCTTAAGGGAGCATTCCTGCACGACCTGTATCTCTATGATTGGCATGACAAGAATTCTCACAAGAAGCTTCATGGTTATCACCATGCGGATTCAGCCATCAGGAATGCTAAGAAGCACTTCGGCTTATCTGAGAAGGAAGAGGACATCATTTTTAGCCATATGTGGCCCCTCAACCTGCCCCGCATCCCTAAGCGCCGCGAAGCCTGGATTGTATGCATGGCCGATAAGTACGTGTCAATCAAAGAAACCCTTAACCGCAGATGAAAATAATCCCAAGAGGCATAAGCTTCTTGGGATTTTTTATAATTGTTGAGCTTTTGCGACTTTTGGTTATTTTCTGTGCTATTCTGAACTGATTTTAAGCAAAGTTTGTTGAGATAAAGTGGTTTATTTTCAATTCCTGTGCCAGCTGCATTGAAATGCGCCGAAAATCTGTTGAGGGAAAGGCCTATTTTGGCAGCTTCCTGTGCTATCAACAATAGGGCAGGAAGTCAATCGACTACGGTAGTTGGTATAGACGGAAAGCTTGCAAATGTATTAAACTATATAAATACAGGAGAAACAAACGACGATTTTACGGCAGCTATAGCTGATAAGACGGCTGAGCTAAGTAATGATAGAGGTTGGAGGTCTGGTTATATGACATATCAACAGAGAATGTATGAGGAACAGATGCGCGGTTTCGAAAAGGGAAAGGCAGAAGGAATAGCAGAAGGCAAGGCAGCAGGAATAGCTGAAGGTAAGGCAGTAGGAATAGCAGAGGGCAAGGCGAAAGCATTTTTCGAGCTAGTCCAGGACGGCGATATGCGCACCGAGGTGGCAGCCGAAAAGCTAAACCTACCCATCGACGAATTCGAGAAGCAAATGACGGACGCTGGATATAAGATACCAGTCTGTTAATAATGAGATTAAATAGCCGGCTTAATAAGTCGGCTATTATTGACAAAAAGCAAAAGGAGAGACGCTTGAGATTAATTGATCAGATTAGGAAGAATTTGATATCAAATCCGGTTAAGGATATTATTGCAGGAATAATCGTGGCCCTGGTATCTCTGCCAATTGGCCTGGGATATGCGCAGATTGCAGGTCTGCCTGCTGTATATGGTCTATATGGATCCTTCCTGCCAATTATGGTGTTTGGACTCATGACTACATCGCCACAGTTCGCTATAGGAGTGGATGCTATGCCGGCAGCCATGGTGGGCGGATTACTTGCTGAGCTTATGATTGCTCCAGAATCAGAGACGGCTATGAACCTGGTGCCTCTGATATCATTCCTTGTAGCCATATGGATGCTCATATTCTACTTCCTTAACGCAGGTAGAATAGTTAAGTATATATCCTCTCCGGTTCTTAGCGGATTCATATCAGGCGTGGGTGCTACTATAATTCTTATGCAGATTCCCAAGCTATTCGGTGGAAGCGCCGGGACAGGTGAACTGCTAGTATTAATAGAGAATACAGTCAGTCAGCTTGATAAGGTCAATTACCTGTCGCTGGCCTTAGGTCTTGGGACAATAATCATCATTCAGATATGTAAGAAGTTCATCCCTAAGGTACCCATGACGGTAGCCATGATGGCGGTAGGAGCATTGCTGCAGGCCATATTCCATCTGGATAATTACGGCGTGAAGCTGCTGCCAGAGGTAGAAGCAGGCCTTCCACATATAGTAATACCTAATCTTGCTGTTATGAACGGCCATGTAATAGACGTATTGGTAGAGTCCGTAAGTATTGCCGGAGTAATAATGGCACAGACCTTACTTGCTACAGGCAGCTATGCTGCCAAAGGCGGATACGAAATAGATTCCAAGAAGGAGTTACTTGCTTATGCAGGAATGAATGTGGCAGGCGGACTTGTTGGAAGCTGTCCAATCAATGGCTCTGTATCTAGAAGTGCAATTGCAGTTAATAATGGAACTAAGAGTCAGATAATGTCTCTAACAGCAGGTCTTGTAATGCTTCTGGTACTGCTCTTTGGCACGCCAGTGCTTAAGTACTTACCAGTGCCAGTATTAACAGCCATAGTAATGACAGCCCTGATTGGCATCCTTGACTTCAAGATGATGAAGAGACTGTGGAATGAGTGCAAGGGAGAGTGGGTAGTATTCATGCTATCCTTTGCAGCGGTCCTTGTCCTTGGAACAGTCAAGGGAGTAGTGGTAGGATGCATGCTGTCCTTCTGGGAAGTAGCGGTCAGATCGGTTCAGCCACCGAGCTGCTTCGTAGGACGAATTCCTGGTCATGGTAACTTCCATTCTATGGCGAGGAACAGCCATGCCCATCCGATCAAGAATACGGTCATATACAGATTCAGTGGCAATCTGTTTTTCGCTAATATAGACAAGTTCGAAGGCGATATTCTTGGCGCTATCAAGGACGATACCAGGGTGGTGGTTGTCGATGCGAGGGGCATTGGCAATATTGACATCACTGCAATAGACAGACTGGTTGCCCTTGTTAAGAAGCTTGAGGCTCGTGACATCAGCTTCTATATCACTGAGCATGAAAGTGCACTCAATGACCAGATCAGGCAGCTTGGCGGCGAGAGCCTGCTGGATAAGGGCATTGTGCGAAGAACAATTACCCTGGCACTTCGTGACGCTGGCATCGACAAGCCGTATCAGCTTGAGGGCGTGGAGCCGGATGAGGTGGGCGAGTATCTTGAATCTGAGGAGAAGCTTGCTGAGTTCGAGTGGGCCTTCGGCGATAAGGCCGAGGAAAAGATGCAGCAACTGGCTGAAGCTACAGCTGAAGAACTTAGAGAATCTATCACTGCCCACGACGAGCATATATCAATTCTTGAGAGCCATGGAGCCATTACCAAGTGGGGAATGCTTGGTCTCTTCGATGAGCATGAATTTTGGGATCATCTGGAGGCACGCTTAGAGAAGTTATCTGAAGAAGAGAAGCTGTCCAAGGAAGATGTGGCATGGATTGAGGAGCGAATTGAGAAGAGACGTCATCTTGGCGAGGTAAGACTAAGCGAGCTTAATCCAGAAGCCCTTAAGGTATTATCTAAGCACCGTAAGAGAATTATCGAGCACCTGAAGAAAAGACGATGACAGTCGCAGCCATTTTTACCATATAATAGATTTTAGTATAATCCTTCACTATGTGATGACTTCGCTGGTGGAGGATTATGTTGTATCTGGAAGAATGAAATGCTATACTTACCTCAATCAAATATCTATTTCACAATTCATTTTTGACGTCGTTCGACGAACTATTCCAATTGTGAAAACATTATTATATTCGGAGGTAAATGCTAATGGATGATGCAACTACTAATTTTATTGTGCCTATTTCTGATGACTACATGTTTTGTCACGTGTTTGAGGATGTAGAGACATGCAAGGAACTGCTGGAGCGAGTGCTGGGGATTGAAATCGAGGAGATATCACCGCCAATATACCAGAAGGAGATACGAGGTGGAATCAACGAGCATGGAATCAGACTTGATATCTACGTTAGAGATGCCGAGGGTAATTCCTATGATATCGAGATGCAGACTTACCAACTGTCCTATCTTGGTAAGCGCGTACGCTACTACCATAGCGAGATGGATGGCGAGATGCTCAAACAAGGCGAGACATATGATAAGCTCAGGAAGAACATTGTAATCTTTTTCTACTGCGCAGGAGATCCCTTCG
>DCIU01000066.1:12158-30417 GCA_002317245.1 Lachnospiraceae bacterium UBA1718 | reverse complement strand
GCTGTTCAATTGCCAAAGATCATTGTCATCACTCACTCGCGACGACTTGACTATCTTATCACTAGGTTTTTACGATGTCAACACTTTTTTCAAACTTTTTTATGTATCTATTTCAATACAATTCTTTGCTAAATTAAAGCATTAAAACAACCTATAACTAATGACTTATATATATAAGAAAAGACTCTGGTATGAAACCAGAGTCTCCTAAATCAATTTACTGTAATGTCATCTGCCCCTTGCCCTGGTCGCTCTTGACTGTAAGCACCATGCCACCTACCTGGCTAATAGAACCATCGACCTCATATACAAGCACCATAGGCTCCGAAGAGCCAGCAGCAATTGTTCCGTTATAGGCTGCCATATCATCTAGCAACAATGTCGCCTGTTGATGAATACCAGCGCCTCCATCAATACTAAGATTGAAGCTAGGCGACCTATAGAACATATCGAAGTTCGAATCTTCAGATGAAGTATTCGCAACATTGAACTTAAGAACCAATAACTGATTGCCCTCTGTAGCCTCCATAGCCATGAACATGTCTTCTCCTGAACTTGGATATGAAGCACAAAGCTCATATCCTGTATAGGCTACGTCGAAGGCATCAAGTCCATAGAAAGAACCGATATTATCGATCTGAGCCTGTGCCGAGGCACCGCTTCCACTACTATCAGATGACGAATCAGATTCAGACTTATTAGCCTCTGTCTTCTTCTTGGCATTCTCCTGCTTGGCAAGATATTCTTCAGCAGACTGCTTATATGCTAACTCCTTAGCTCTCTGTTCAGCCTCTCTGGCCTCTTCCTCTGCCAGAGCTTCATCATCAAGAAGCTTCTGAGAATACTTGGTATCATACTTAAGCATAAGACCTGCTGCATATTCAGTTACAAGTTCGGTGTCCTCCTCAGATAATTCTGGCATATCAGGTGTGATTCCACATGCCGTCACCATCATACATCCACAGAGAAGTAATGCCATTAATATGCTCTTCTTCATAACTTGAATAATATCATTTATGCTACTGTCTGTCTAGTTCAAACCAGAAGGCAACACCATTATCATAGTTATTAACACCATAGGTCATATTCATGGACTTGCACAATGCAGCAACTATGGATAATCCTATTCCAGATCCACCATATTCTCTTGTTCTGGCCTTATCGACCTTATAGAATTTCTCCCATACCCGATCAATAGACTCCTCTGGAATCTGGTCACCTGTGTTAAAGACAGTCACCCTCACTTTTTCATCATGCTCTTCAAGACGAACATCTATATTCTTGTCATACTTGCAGTAGTGAATCGCATTGGTCAGGTAGTTCCTGAATATCTCATCCACCTTAAAGGAGTCGCCCCACACGTATACAGGTTCACTGTCCGGTATAGAAATGGTTATTCCGTTAGATCTGGTGAGTGGTTCCGAAGTGGCCACCTGAGTCTTAATAAGACTTACAATATCAAAACGGTCCATCTCCACCTTATCATTACCGAACTCAATCTGATTAAGGGTAAGGAGCTTCTGAACCATGGCATTCATTTTGGCTGCTTCATCATTAATTACATCCACGTAATAGTCCATGCTCTCAGGGTCATCCGCAATTCCGTCCTTAAGGCCTTCTGCATATCCCTGAATAATTGCAATAGGAGTCTTGAGCTCGTGGGATACATTGGACAGGAATTCCTTACGCATCTCATCTATTTTTTCCTTATTCTCAATATCCTTCTGCAATTTCAAGTTAGCAGATTTGAGTTCTGAGATTGTAGCCTCAAGAGATTCAGAAAGCTTATTGATATTATTACCTAGCAGAGTAATCTCATTATCTCCAACAGGAGTATATCTTGCCTCAAAATCCAGACCTGCCATCTTGTCTGAAATATCAGCCAGCTCTAAGATCGGCTTGGTTACTCGCTTTGATACATACAGAATTATGATAACGCTAATCAAAATCGCAATTATACCAACATATCCAAGGAAGGTATTGGCAATGCCAACACTATCGTCAATTCCATCTACAGCTGTTCTTACAATGAAGAGATTGCCCGAATCCAGGGTGCCCCACATGTCCAGATACTCGCTGTTCATTCGTGGATCAGTGGTAGTGCCAATCTCGTACCGGTTATCCTTATATATAGTATCGGTCTCCATACGGATGCCACCTGGTGGCTTCTGCATTTCAGAATCACTAATAATATGATCCCACAGCATCATCATAAGAAGCATCTGGGTACCGCCCTCGAATTTGATTGTCTGCGAATCAGGATCCATGATAAGAAGATCAAGATTATATCGCTCGCAAATACCTCTGAGTTCCCTCTCGAAGGTCTCCTCATCCAGAGTATCATTCTGATCAGCATCATTAAGACTGTCGAAGGCAGTCTTAAGTACATTAACCTTTTCATGTACATAATATCTCTTGAGGAGTAAGTTGTTAGCAAGATAACAAACAACCAGAATTGATGCCATTACAGCAATAAATGAAATTGCGAACTGAAAATTTATTGATTTATTATGCTGTTTATTTTTATTAAAAGTCAAACCGCGCATATTCAACTACTCTTCGAATTTATAACCCATTCCCCAAACGGTCTTAATCAGATCACCCTTTTGACCCATCTTGCTTCGCAGCTTCTTAACATGGGTATCTATGGTTCTGGCATCACCAAAATAGTCATAATTCCATACATGATCCAGAATCTTCTCTCTAGACAGCGCTACGCCCTTATTCTCCAGGAAAAAGTTAAGCAACTCATATTCCTTAAAGCTTAAGTCTATCATATCGCCATCAATGGTGACCGTATGGGCAGCCAGATCCATGGTAATACCACCAACCTCGAGAATATTGCTGCCTTCATTGCCACTGGTGCGTCTTAGAATCGCCTCTACCCTGGCAACTAACACTTTAGGACTGAATGGCTTAGTCACATATTCATCTATTCCAAGCTTAAAGCCCTTAAGTTCATCTGCCTCAGAAGTCTTAGCTGTAAGCATCATTATCGGAACATTAGAAATGCGTCTGATCTCAGCCGCAGTATCCCATCCATCCATCTCAGGCATCATAACATCAAGAATAATAAGCTTAATATCCTTATTTCTTGTGAAGATATCCATGGCCTCAAGACCATTGGAAGCTTCAAGAACCGAATACTCTCTCTTAGTAAGGAAATCGTGTACAAGCTTACGAAGTCGTTCTTCATCGTCAACAACCAGAATCTTAATCTCTTCCATAGAAAAATCCTCCAATAGAGTAATTATATGCGTTCTTTGTGACTATTCTGTGTCCTGGGATGAGTCATTCTGATAAACTATGTTAAGTTCTCTCTCCTTCTCCCTGACAGTATTCTCACGCTCTGTCAGTTCTTCCTCCCAGGCTGCATATTCATTCTGGATATTATTGCGGTAATTGAGTATATTAGGTGCGCTTGCATTAAGTGATATAACAAACAAAGCTATAATTATTATAGCCATTACAATAACTGCAATAGTCAGATTCCTGTTCTTAGCCTTAAGTGCATCGCGTTTTTTCTTCTTAGATACAGTAACATCCCTGTCAGAATGCTTAACGTCCTCTGCAATCTGATTATTGTATACCTGATAGAGCGGCACTCCTGGAATCTGGTCTTTCTTCATGCCAAGGGCAGCCATTCTCTTCTGCAGGTCATGCATATAAGAATAACCAACTGGCGTACGGAACATCTTACGTTCAATTGCCCCCTGATAAACAGAAAGAATCGTATCAGCGCTACGATTCTCTATCTTCTTGTCGATATACTTCACAGTTGCCAGTTCATTCTTAGCCAGGTCAACATCTGTTGCTGAACCAAAAGTGAATCCATTAACAGTGAATTCTTTTCTCATATTATCGTCCATTACGACCTCTGTCTTCTTCTCTCAGCTAATACATCTGCCGACATACCCTGCCTTGCGGACTTAAGCTTGAGTCTCTGCTTCTCATTAACATACTTGGCAATGGCAGAACTCTCCATATTAAGCTTACAGCCATAGACCATTCTTGTTCTCTCTAGCTCCATAGATCTGACAACAATTGCACTTATCTCGAATCTTGTATTAATGTCTGGATCCCTGAAGGTCAGATGAACAACTGATCCATCCGTCACCTCAACGTCACTGCTGCACACAAAAGCAATGCCACTTGTGCTAACATCCTTAATGGTTACATCTATCTGTGAACCTCCTAAACCAATAATGGCTACACCAGGTTCACCTACCCACACCCTGTGGGCTCCTCTTCGATTAATTGCCCTGCCTTCTGTCTTGCAGGATACCTCGTGAAAGAGCTTCTCTTCAGCAGTCTTAATATTCCTTATCTTAATATTGTTGAACTGCCAGGCTCTTCCATTCTCTTCATCAGTAACAATAAGCGACAAAACAAGACCCTTGGTTCCAAAACCAAGCATCTTCTCATCCTGAAATATAGGTTCAGCATAAAACAGACCATCAAATACCTCAGCAACCGTAGTAGCAAACTCAAGTTGCTGCATGCCTATACCCACTACTATCTGAATTTTTGCCCCAACAGTAATGTCACTAATTAGCATTACATACACCCCTGTGCTTAAGTGGACCAGACGGGAGTCGAACCCGTGTCCGAAGCCCCTTCCACCGTACTTCTACAAGCTTAGCTTACCGGTTAACATTCCCTCCTGTATACAGTGATAAGCGCCTGTATACATTCAGTAGCTTCATAATACGCCCGCACGCTCAAAGCTTTGCATGCGTCGTTTCTCACATAGTCGATGCCTGGGTCTTAATGTGTGAGTGCACTAAGTCAGACAGCTGCAAACTAGGCAGCGTATGCTAAATTTTCGTTAGCGTTTAATTTTAATTGTGCGATTAACGTGTCGCAACGGCTTGCTTCTCCAGATTCCAAAACCCCGTCGAAACCTTGACTGGCCCTTGTATTATATTTTACAGTACACATTTGACTATATCAATAATATAATCACAAATTGCGCACTTTAAACTCTCTCTCTGCCTCCCTCTGCATATCGCGTTTTGCTATGTCGTTCCTCTTGTCGTAGAGCTTCTTACCACGACACAGACCAATCTCGAGTTTAGCTCTTCCATCCTTGAAATACACCTGCAGAGGAACCAGGGTGAATCCCTTCTCCTTAATTCTTCCAAGAAGCTTATTAATCTCGCTCTTATGCATTAGTAATTTCTTCGGACGCATTGGATCCTTATTGAAGATATTACCCTTCTCATAAGGACTTATATGCATTCCATATATCCAGACTTCACCGTTCTCAATTCGAACGAAGGCCTCCTTGATACTGCATTGGCCAAGGCGTAAGCTCTTGACCTCAGTACCATGAAGCACCAAGCCTGTCTCATATTTCTCATCTACAAAATAATCATGGTAAGCTTTTTTATTATTAGCTATTAGCTTCATTGCTTCTTTCATTTATTCTGAATCCTCTTCTACAATGTCAAAATCTATTGTACGTAAGAATGTATCAACACTGGCTACACGTATTCTAACCGGCTGTCCAAGTTCATAACTGCGACCATGTCTCGTTCCCTTCATCTCATATGTATTCTCATCATAAACGTAGTAGTCGCCTGGGAGCTTGGAGACATGCACCATGCCCTCTACCGTATTAGGAAGTTCAACATAGATTCCCCATTCAGTAACTCCAGATACAATACCATCATACTCCTCTCCAATGCGAGATTCCATATACTGAGCCTTTTTGAGCTTATTAGTCTCTCTCTCAGCCTCATCGGCACGTCTCTCCATCTTGGATGAATGATCAGCAACATTGTCAAGTATCTTACCATAATGTGCTATCTTCTCCTTCTTAAGGCGTCCCCTAATCTGATCCTTAATAATACGATGAATCTGTAGATCAGGATATCGGCGAATTGGCGAAGTGAAATGACAGTAATACTGACATGCCAGTCCGAAGTGTCCGGTGCATTCTGTAGTATACTTGGCCTGCTTCATACTTCTTAGCGCCACTCTTGCAATCATATCCTCTATCTGAGTACCCTCTATTTCACAGAGAAGCTTCTGCATCTCCTTAGGATGAATCTCATCCTTACCTACGTGAATATGATAGCCATAATTATTAATGAAGGATGCCAGCTTCTGAATCTTCTCAGGATCAGGAGTATCATGTGTCCTGTATACGAATGGAACTTCAAGCCAGTAAAAATGGCTGGCAACTGTCTCATTGGCCATTAACATGAAATCCTCAATCAGCCTGGTTGCCGCATTACGTTCATAAGGCTTAATATCTACCGGCTTACCATTCTCATCGAGTATAATCTTGCTCTCTTCGAAGTCGAAGTCAATGGACCCTCTCTTCTTCCTCTGGCTACGGATTATCAGAGACAGTTCAAGCATCTTATCAAGCATGTCTGCCACGTCAGCATACTTGGCTCTCTCCCCTTCGTCACCTAATGTTATCATCTTATTAACAGATGTGTAACTCAACCTGTGGTTTACCCTGATTACAGATTCAACAATTCTATAATCAAGAGTCTTACCCTTAGGATCAATAGTCATAATACAGCTAAGCGCAAGTCTGTCCTCGCCTGCATTAAGTGAACAAATGCCGTTGGATAGTCTGTGTGGAAGCATAGGTATTACTCTGTCCACAAGATATACGCTGGTACCTCTGTCTAAGGCTTCATGGTCAAGGGCAGAATTCTCCTGAACATAGTTACTAACGTCTGCAATGTGGACACCAAGTACATAGTTATCCCCATCCATTGATAGTGATACCGCATCATCCAGATCCTTGGCATCCTCGCCATCAATGGTTACCATTACAGTATCGCGAAGATCCTCTCGTCCATATGTATCAGCTTCTATAATGGCGTCCTTAACCCTTGCCGCCTGATTCATGACCTTCTCAGGAAATTCACTATTAATGCCAAATCCCTTAACAATAGAGATAATATCCACTCCCGGATCATTAATATGGCCAAGGATCTCAGTGATTTTTCCCTCTGGGCTTTTGTTTTTGTCACCATAGTTAGTAATCTCTACTACTACCTTGTGGCCATCCACAGCCCCTATGCTATCCTCTACGCGGACATATATATCACTGTCCAACTTGGTATTATCAGGCACAACGAATCCGAAACTCCTGTTGGATTTCTGATATGTTCCAACAATTTCACCCATGCCACGCTCAAGTACATTAACCACCTTGGCCTCAGTCCTCTTGCCCCTGCTTCCAGGCAGTAACTGCACCTGCACAATATCAAGGTGGAAGGCATTACCTGTGTACTGTTCTGGAATAAAGAGATCATCCTCTCTTCCATCTACCTCTACGAAGCCAAAGCCCCTTGAATTACTGATAAATGTACCGGTGATAAGTCCTTCTGTCTTAACATTCTTAGGATCAAGTATCTGGTACTTACCACGTTTGCTTATCTCTATCTTCTGCTCAAGCAGCAGCTCCCCAAGAATCTCGCTTAACACTGGTCTGTCTTCTGGCTCTACCTGCAGCATAACAGCGAGTTCCTTCTCCTTCATAGGTACATAGAACTCATTATTCATTAATTCCAATATTATATTTTTTCTTTCCTGTCTACTCTTACTCATCTTACTCCTAAATCAAAAAAGCCCTTGCGCATATACTACGCAAGGGCTAAAAAGCTAGATTAGAATCTCTTAATATTCAGGATAATTGAAATAATAATGAATGCTACAACAAGCCATCTTGTGATCTTAACAAGCGCGCCCTCCATAGAACGACCCTTGTTCTTACCCCAGTATGACTCAGCAGCTCCACTAATTGCTCCAAGTCCTGCAGCCTTACCTTCCTGCATAAGTACAATTGCTGTTAACGCTAAACATATGATAATAAAAATTATTGTTAAAATAGTTCTTAAAACTTCCATTGATAATTCCTCCAATTAATCATGCACGAACTAGTGTAACATATTGTACCATGGATTTCAAGATGTTTTTATCTAACAAGAAGTGACTTACCTGTCATCTCCTTAGGCTGCTCCTCACCCATAATATCAATGAGTGTTGGAATGATATCTGCAAGGCAGCCATCCTCAGCAAGCTTAGCTCCTTCTGGACCATTTACAAGGATAAATGGAACTGGATTAGTTGTATGAGCTGTGAATGGAGCACCTGTCTCATAATCAACTAACTGCTCTGCATTACCGTGATCAGCGCAGATGAACATTGCACCGCCAACTTCCTCTACTAATGCTGCAACCTCACCAACACACTCATCTACTGCTTCAATAGCCTTAATAGCAGACTCAAGTACACCTGTATGACCAACCATATCAGGATTAGCGAAGTTACAGATGATTACATCATATACACCGTTGCCATTCTCATCCTTAGCTGTAATAGCCTCAGAAAGCTTATCAGCAACTGTGTAAACAGCCATACGAGGCTTCTTATCATATGTTGGAACATACTTAGGTGAATTAACAAGGATTCTCTCCTCACCTTCGTTTGGAGCCTCAATACCACCATTGAAGAAGAATGTTACATGAGCATACTTCTCTGTCTCAGCAATACGAGCCTGCTTCATGCCCTTAGCTGCAAGCCACTCACCGAATGTATTAGTAATCTCAACCTTATGGAATGCAACAGTCTTGTTAGGAATTGTTGGATCATACTCTGAGAAACATACATACTTAATATCAAGTCTCTTACGATCAAAGCCCTTGAAATCATCATCACAGAAAGCTCTTGTGATCTCTCTTGCTCTATCTGGACGGAAGTTATAGAAGATAACAGAATCGCCATCCTTAATTGTAGCTACAGGTTCCCCTGCCTCCTCTACTACCATTGGTACTACGAACTCATCTGTAACTCCATCGTCATAAGACTTCTGAATACCCTCTGTTGCAGAAGCAGCCTTAAGGCCTTCGCCTGTTGTAAGAGCTACATAAGCCTTCTGAACACGGTCATAGTTATTATCTCTGTCCATTGCATAGTATCTTCCATGAACAGAAGCTACCTTACCAACGCCAATCTTAGCCATCTCTGCCTCAAGATCCTCTACGAATCCCTTACCTGATGCAGGTGGTGTATCACGTCCATCAAGGAATGCATGAACATATACCTTATCAAGGCCATTTCTCTTAGCTAACTCAAGAAGTCCGTAGAGATGTGTATTATGGCTATGAACACCGCCGTCTGATAAGAGACCAAACATATGAAGTGCGCTGCCATTCTTCTTGCAGTTCTCAATAGCTTCCATCAAACCAGGATTCTCGAAGAATACTCCATCCTGAATCTCCTTAGTGATTCTTGTAAGCTCCTGATATACAATACGGCCAGCACCCATATTAAGGTGGCCAACCTCAGAGTTACCCATCTGGCCATCTGGAAGACCTACAGCCATTCCGCTGGCATAACCCTTAACATATGGGCAGTCCTTCATAAGTCTGTCCATTACAGGTGTCTTAGCCTGGGCAATAGCGTTGCCCTCTGTCTTGTCATTTAATCCATATCCATCAAGGATAAGTAATACAACTGGTTTCTTATTCATACCCATTACTCCTCTCCGTTCCAACAGTAGGTACACAATTTACTCTTATCTATTCCGACTGATTCCATAAGGTCGTCTAATCTATGATAGCGAAGTGATGTGAAGTTAAGCTGCTTCCTGATCTCTTCGTTCATATATTCATATCTGTCAGAATCAGGATTACAATATTCCTTCAATGTATCCTCACTGACATTGTCCCCTTCCTTGTCTGCAATGACTCTTCTCGTGATGAGATCCATCTCAGAAGAAGATCTTGAGAAGTTAAGGAACTTACATCCATATACAAGTGGTGGACATGCTGGTCTGATGTGAACCTCTCTTGCGCCACTCTTATATAAAAATTCTGTTGTCTCACGAAGCTGTGTGCCTCTAACGATTGAATCATCAATCAGAAGAAGGCTCTTATCCTTAATCAGATCATGAACAGGAATAAGCTTCATCTTGGCTATAAGATTACGCTTGCTCTGAATAGTAGGCATAAAGCTTCTTGGCCATGTTGGTGTGTATTTAATAAAAGGTCTTGAGAATGGAATTCCACTCTCATTAGCATATCCAATTGCGTGAGCTGTACCAGAATCAGGAACACCAGCAACAATATCAGGCTCTACATTATCTCTCTTGGCAAGTAAGGAGCCACAATTATAGCGCATCTCCTCAACGCTTATGCCTTCATATGATGAAGAAGGATATCCGTAGTATACCCAGAGGAATGTACAAATCTTCATCTCTGTACCTGGCTTATGCATTGTAACAACCGCTTCAGGAGTAATAACTACTACTTCTCCAGGTCCCAGCTCTCTTAACGGCTCATAACCAAGATTAAGATATGCAAAGGACTCAAAGGAAGCACAGTAAGCTCCCTCCTTCTTACCAAGTACCAGAGGAGTTCTTCCTAACTTATCTCTTGCGGCATATATTCCCTTAGGAGTTAAGATAAGCATCGTCATCGAACCATCGATAACTTCCTGCGCGTACTTAATTCCCTCAACAATATTGTCCTTCTGGTTGATAAGAGCTGCTACAAGCTCTGTAGCATTAATGTCTCCACCACTCATCTCTAAGAAATGGCAATTGCCCTTACCAAATATTGAATTAACAAGATTATCAACATTATTAATCTTACCAACAGTACTAATTGCATATGTGCCGTGATGGGATCTTACAATAAGTGGCTGTGGCTCATAATCTGAGATACAACCCATTCCAAGAGTACCATGCATACTATGAAAATCACTCTCGAACTTTGTCCTGAATGGTGAGTTCTCAATGTTGTGAATGGCTCTGTCGAAACCGTTCTGTCCGTAAGCAGCTAAGCCTGCTCTTCTAGTACCAAGATGTGAATGATAGTCAGTTCCAAAGAACACATCAAACATACAGTCTTCTTTTGATGCTACCGCAAAAAATCCGCCCATAATGTCTCCAATCCTTCTGCAATTAAAATACAAAATCCGTATTTACCATAGATTATTTTATTTGTTAATGACCAATCTGTAAACAACAGATTTTACTAAATTTTAGCTAATTTTCCCTGATATATTTGGCAATCGATGGTATTCTCTTAAAAATATCGTTGTCAAATCTCTCAACAGCCGATATTACCAGCACATCTGTATCAAGAATTGCCTCTGATATCTCCTCCCAGTTCTCTCTCTGGGCAAAGGTTGTGAAGTTGAAATCCTTTTCAACGAAGGGAATCATGGATACTCTGAAGGAATCTCCCAGGAACACAATATCCTTATCAGTAAGTTTCGTATTACTAACAGACTGGTAGGTAGTTGTATATCCATTCATCATTCCCTTAACGCCAAGGGTAGTTACAGAGCCTGCTATTGGTCTGTAATCTATCTCATAATCATAATCACCTGTGAATTTCTCAGGATCGAGAGCTCCTGTTGCAACAAGGCCCTTAATATAACTGTCTATCTTGGTAACTCCTACCTGTTCAATAGGAGTCTGCTCTATATCTAATGCTTCATACATTGCCTGTGTGGCTACGAATGCTCCCCAGTTATTCCAGTGAGTATCATAAGGGAAGTATGTATCATAATATATCTTGGCACTCATAAGCTCATTCAATGGATATATGAAGTTAATGTCCGAGTTCTCTCTTATATATTCAGCGAATACAGGAACTCTCTTATCCTCATTTACAATATCAATTGAAGGCATATATTCAGGATATACCTGTTCCTTATTAGGGAATATTATGTATAGAAGCTCTATCCCCTTCTCATCACAGGCATCCTGAAGGTCCTGCATCTTGGATAATCTGTCAGCCATGGTGCTCTCACTCATGACATTCTCGCCTGTATAATATGCCACACTATTATCGCCTGTATAGAATAGCCAGTCAGACCTGCCAATAATAACCTGATTATTAACCACATTAACAGGAAGATAGGAATCATCAATTATCTTATCCTCGAAGTCGTCAAACCACATATAGCCACAGTTGTCACACTGGTATTTAGTACGTCCATATGCTGCCAAAGATGCTTCTACTACATCTATGGCCTCTGCAGTATGTCCTGTAGCCTTAATGGTCTCCGTAACAAGCTCGCCACAATCCAAGCACTGACTTACCCTATAGCCGTCCTCAGTACAACTAGGCGCTACTTCCTCTATAACCTCAAATATATGGTCGCCTGTAACTACAGTGGTCTCATCCGCTAAGTCGCTGTCACTTTTACCCGAATCTGAATCATCAGCTTTGCCAGTGAGCTCTGCTACAGACAGCCCAGATGTAGAGCCGGATTCCTTACCTGCCAGTGAAATCAGTGCTGGCTGAATGCCCTTACGATACAGGTCCTCAAGGGAGCCATCTACCTTATTATTAAGGCTGATAATGCTCGTTCTAAAAGGCACATGATCTGAATAATAGTTATCCAGGTCTGTTGCTATACTAGCAAGTTCCACATCCTCAGGCATGGTCGCCAGGGCACGGTTCTCCCCCAGATCATATTCAAAATGCGATATTAAATTGTCGTTATGACTAGCCTTAATAACCAACCATGCCAGAGAGGGCAGTATCAGTATAGTCAGAAAAACTGTTATAAATATCTTCTGTCTCACACGCTTCTCCGAATCTCAAAAGACCGCAACTAGAATTGGAAATATATAAAAGGATTATAGCTTCCGCTGATTAACATCATCATACTGAGCAGTAATAATATCATCTGAAGGACAAATGATGGTATGGATACCTCTGTTATACCCTCTGTAATGCCCATTTTGGCCTTAATACGGCTCCATACCGGGCAGGATAGGAATATTCCCACCAGGAATGCCAGAAGAACCTTAAAGCTCAAATATTCAAATATACTTATTCCCTTGCCAGAGAATCTGAATAATCCCCCAAGGAATACAAAGGCATCTCCAATAGAGTCTGCTCTGAAGAACACCCAACCGACCATAACAACCAGAATCGCGTAGATATAGTTGATAAACTTGCATCTGTTCTTCTCAAGCAAGTCTCCTAAGAATGCTCTCTCTATAATGATAAAAAATGCATAGTATAGTCCCCAGAAGAAGAAAGTATAGTTGGCGCCATGCCAGATTCCCGTAAGAAGAAAAACGATAAAAAGATTACGATATGTAAGCTTATCTCCCTTCCTGCTTCCTCCAAGAGGAATATATACATAATCTCTGAACCAGGATGACAGGGATATATGCCAGCGTCTCCAGAATTCCTTAATAGATAGGGATGTATATGGCATATTGAAGTTCTCCTTGAACTCAAAGCCAAGCATTCGTCCTATACCAATGGCCATATCTGAATAGCCTGAGAAATCATAATAAATCTGAAGTGTATAGGCAATCATGCCAAACCATGCAACGCTTGCATACATACTCCCAATATCAGCGGACCATATCTTGTCAACCACATCGCCCATTATATTGGCAATAAGCACCTTCTTGGCAAGGCCAAAGGTGAATCTCCTGATTCCACTTACGAACTTGGAAGTGTTCTCACTTCTGTCATGAAGTTGCGCCGCAACATCCTTGTACTGAACAATTGGTCCCGCAATAAGCTGAGGAAAGAGCGCAACATAGAGAGCAAAATATGCCAGGTTCTTCTGACAGTCTGTCTTGCCCCAGTATACGTCAATTACGTAGCTCATAGCCTGAAAAATAAAGAATGATATACCTATTGGCAGAATAACCTCCTTAAGGCCAAAAGCTCCTGCTTCTCTTCCTGCTATGCTCTCGATTGTATGTATTAATAAATTAAAATATTTGAAATAGCCAATAATGAGAATATTGGCAGCGATTGTAACTGTAAGCAGAGTCTTCTTATTAGACACGGCACGACTGATAAGAAGTCCTGCGATGTAGTTAATAAGAATAACTGACAGAATAAGGAATAGGTAATAGAAACCTCCCCATGCATAGAAAATAAGGCTGGCAATAAGCAAAAAGATATTCTTATATTGTATTCTGGATGTTATATCTCTCGTCTTAATCCTGCCCAAAAGGTAGTTAACGACAAGTACGACAGGTAAAAATATCCACAAAAACATCATTGATGAAAATAACATATCTTCCTCCTTGCCACTAGAAATTATAGCATGAAGGGTTCATTATTGGAACAAAAAAGTGGCATACACGAATGTATGCCACCCTAGGGAGAGAAAATACAAATCTCTTATTTTGCCGTAATTGAAACTGCATGCCAGTATGCATCCGAACCGTTGGAAGCACTTACTGTAACTGCTCTGCCCTTATTAAGGCCCTTAGCTCCTGAAAGGCTTGTTCCAGAATCGATCTTAATCTTCATTGTTCCGCCTGATGTATTAAGCAGAAGCATGCTATCAGTAGAGCCGCTATCTACTGTTCCCTGGAAGCTTGTGGTAGATGAAGCCAGCGATGCTGTTGCACTTCTTGTTGCTACAACCTTGGATGCATGCATATAAGCATCCGAACCGCGGTAGATGTATGCTGTAACCTTATTAGATGATGTAAATACAAATCCGCCTGATGTATCTGTCGAATCATCTATCTTAAGTTCGTATGTTCCATCGTTGGTCTTAAGGTAAAGGATACCAGATGTAGACTTATCAGTTGGTGTTCCTGTAACTGCTGTTCCACTGCCAGTGCTGCTTGATGAAGAAGAGCTGCTTGAACTTGATACAGTTCCATTCGCACTCTGTAAAAGCTGAATGCTAACTACATGCCAGTAAGAATCTGAACCTGTTGCGCCATTAATAGTAATCTTATCGCCCTTACCAATTGCCTTGGAACCATTAAGTGAAGCGCTTCCATCAAGCTTGAACTTCATTACTCCGCCTGATGTATTAAGCAGGATCATACTCTCTGTCGAGCCGCTCTCAACTGTTCCTGTGAAAGCCGTTGTATTAGAGCTTGCTGGTGAGCCATTATTTCTAGTGCCCACTACCTTGGCAGCATGCATGTAAGCATCTGATCCACGGTAGATATATGCTGTAACCTTGTTAGATGATGTAAATACAATTCCACCTGATGTATCTGTCGAATCATCTATCTTAAGCTGGTATGTACCATCATTAGTCTTAAGATATAACATACTGCCTGATGACTTATCTTCTGGATAACCCGTTACCGCAGTAGTTCCGCTTGGTGCCTCTCCAGCTGATACGGATGATGATGACGAAGAACCGCTTCCATTAGATATGCTAAGGGCATGCATGTAAGCGTCAGACCCTCTTGCTACTACTACATTAACATTAGCTCCAGATACCACTACTCTGCAGCCACTCATATCTGTAGTAGAGTCGAGCTTAATAATCATCTCCTGACCATTGATATCAAGATATAATGTCTCTTCTGTCGACTTGTCCTTAACTGTACCTGTTACTGTAGCCTGATTAGATGTATCAACCGATGCACTGGAAGCCGTCTTACCGGCTGTAATTGTTGCTGCATGGTTATATGCATCATCGCCTCTATATAAGCCAACTGTAATCTGCTTACCAACTGTAAGGATCTTACAACCGTTAAAATTAGTCTCACTATCAAGCTTAATAGTGTACTTACCGTTAGATGAATCATACAGATACAGTGTATCTGCTGTAGTACCACTTGCTACTGTACCACTTACTGTTGCAGTTGCTGTCGCAGCCTCTATATCCACCTTATTAACTACCATCATTCCTGTAGCAAGAACAATACCGCAAAGTAACGTTGCTACTCTTCTAAGTCTATTCTTCATATTCTTTACCCTCTTTATAAATCACATAGGAGAAGCAACAAATGTAAGCTTTCTTGTTCTTCTCTCTCCACTTGGACTCTTATTCATATACTGTCTGGTCAGTTCATTAATTCCACGGATAAGCTGTTCAAATTCTTCATCGCTAACCATAAGCGGTGTTGTAATCAGACTAACCATATCCTTAACCGGATTGTTGGCTGGGTCCGCATAATAATCACTGAAATCCTGTGCAAGACTAAGTAGTGTGAACTGAATATTAAGTTCTGTCTGCTCAGTATCGTCTGTGATTATTAACTCTGGTGCTAATTCATATCTGTGTTCCAGAGTCCCTCTTACCTGTCTCTCCTCGCATACCTTAAGCAATCCATTGTCATAAAGCGTCTTGATCTGTCTGTATAGACTAGCCTGTGGAATGTCCTTAAGTTCCGCCTGTATCTCTCTGGCTGTTATTCTTCCATGATGAAGAACACACTGCAGAATTCTGTGTCTGACCTGATTCAGCAATAATTTCTGTTCATCTTGCCTCATATCAGATATTACCTTTCTCACTTTTAATAATATTCTTATTTTTGAGAATGTCAAGTAAAAAGAAGAAAAAAGTACGAAAAATCGTGATTTTTTCTCATTTTCGCCTTTTTTCTTCTTATTATCGGTATTTAGTACTTAACTACGCTCACTTCACCAGTTGATAGAGACATTTCTCTTCCATCGTCGTATCTGACGCACAGACGGCACTCATCGTCTATCCCTGTCACATAAGCATAATCATTGCCAGTCTTCTCGTCTTCCTTGGAATACTGCATAACCTTCACATAATGACCAGTTAACATGGATCTGTTCCTATATTCCTCAAGATAATTCTCCATAGGCTCTGTAAGTACCTGCCCAAATCTATTAATTAGCGCAGCAATAAGACTATTGCTTATATCCTTATCCCCACTATCCTGTAGAAGCGCTCCAGCTACATCCCTGATATTTTCCGGAAATCCGCCCTCAGGCAGATACAGATTAATACCAACTCCTATAATCACATAGGATAAGCTCTCATCTTCAATTGATGTAATAGCCTCCGTCAAAATACCTGCAACTTTCTTATCAGCAACATATATATCGTTGACCCATTTAATACTAACTCTAATCCCTGTGGTATCCTCAATGGCTCTTGCCACTGCGACTGCCATCATGCTTGTGAGTCTCGTTGCCTTCTCCAGGTTCAAGTCAGGGTATAGAACAAAGCTCAAATACAGCCCGCTCCCCTTAGGTGAATAGAAGCTTCTACCTCTTCTTCCTCGTCCATTAGTCTGGGAAGATGCAATTATCAGAGCTCTCTCCCCTGGATTATCAAGGGCATATCTCCTGGCAATATCGTTGGTGGATTCTACCTCGTCGAAAACCAGAATATTCAGCCCATCAAGCATATGACACTCATAAGATATCTCCTGGGAAGTCAGAGCTTCTCGAATCATGTGTTCATTAGGAAGCCCCACATCTATAATCAGCTTATAACCCTTATTAGTAACCGCCTCAATCCTGTGTCCTGATTCCTTTAAGCCTTTTATCGCCTTCCATACAGCTGCCCTGGTAAGAAACAGCCTCTCAGCCATCTCCTCTCCCGATACATACCTGTTGCTATTCTTTTGTAAAATATCAAGAACCTTATCTTTTGTCTTCATACCATTTTTACAGTAAAAACGGGACCGCTTACGCGATCCCGTCTTATCAATCTTATTAATTCGTAGTTCGAATTATAACTGTGGACCAGCTGCAACAAGAGCCTTACCAGCATCATTTGTTGTGTACTTGTCGAAGTTCTTAATGAATCTTCCAGCAAGGTCCTTAGCCTTAACTTCCCACTCAGAAGCATCAGCGTATGTATCTCTAGGATCAAGGATCTTAGGATCAACACCTGGAAGCTCTGTTGGAACCTCGAAGTCGAACATTGGAATCTTCTTAGTAGGAGCTGTCTTGATGTCACCGTTAAGGATTGCATCGATGATACCTCTTGTATCCTTAATTGTGATTCTCTTACCTGTTCCATTCCAACCTGTGTTAACAAGGTATGCCTTAGCACCGTTAGCATTCATCTTCTTAACGAGCTCCTCACCGTACTTAGTTGGGTGAAGCTCAAGGAATGCCTGACCGAAGCATGCTGAGAATGTAGGTGTTGGCTCTGTAATACCTCTCTCTGTACCAGCGAGCTTAGCTGTAAATCCTGAAAGGAAGTAGTACTGTGTCTGCTCTGGTGTAAGAATAGATACTGGAGGAAGTACTCCGAAAGCATCTGCTGAAAGGAAGATTACGTTGTCAGCTGCAGGACCTGCAGAAACACCATTAACCTCAGAAGCAATATTGTTAATATGAGAAATTGGATAAGATACACGAGTATTCTCTGTAACGCTCTTATCATCAAAGTCAATTGTTCCATCAGCTGCTACTGTAACGTTCTCAAGAAGAGCGTTTCTCTTAATAGCATTGTAGATATCTGGCTCAGACTCCTTGTCAAGTCCGATAACCTTAGCATAACAACCACCCTCGAAGTTGAAGATACCGTTGTCATCCCAACCGTGCTC
>DCIU01000066.1:6432-11980 GCA_002317245.1 Lachnospiraceae bacterium UBA1718 | reverse complement strand
TCATCTCTCCGCCGTACCATGTATTGATGATAACCTGCTCTCTAGATGAAATATTGAAAGCAACACATGTCTCTGAATTAAGACCAAGCTCTGCATAGTTGTCAACCTTTGCCTTTGAAGCATTGTAAACAACGAAATCTGGCTCGAAGCTAGCAAGCTCTTCATCTGTAGGAACGATGAACATGTTCTTAACGAAATGTGCCTGCCAAGCAACTTCTACGATGAAACGAACAGCCATTCTTGTATCTGCATTAGCACCACAGAAAGCATCAACTACGAAGAGTCTCTTGTTGCAAAGCTCGTTCTTAGCGATATCCTTAACTGTTGCCCATACATCTTCGCTCATTGGATGGTTATCATTCTTGTAACCCTCTGTTGTCCACCATACTGTGTCCTTAGAGTTCTCATCCATAACGATGTACTTATCTTTAGGAGAACGTCCTGTGTAGATACCTGTCATAACGTTAACAGTATCAAGCTCTGTGTTCTGACCAACTTCGTATCCCTCAAGACCTGCCTTAGTCTCTTCCTCGAAAAGAAGCTCATAAGAAGGATTGTAAACGATCTCAGTTGTGCCTGTGATACCATACTTGGTTAAATCAATGTTTGCCATTTTTTTTACCTCTTTCTTTTATATTTTAGCATTACGCTATATTGCCTCTGGATTCTGACTCACATCAGAATCAGCCCAAATTCATTTTGAGCCATAATTATAGTATTTTATCCCGACCTTAATGTCAAGAAATATTATATGAAATACCTAGGAAATCCCACGATTTTTATACTTATTTAATAGTTATATTGCATTAAGAAGAAGTATGCCGCCCGATACAATCAGAAGAACATACACAAGCTTAATAAAGGTCTCCTGTTTAATCTTCTTATTAATAATATTACCTATTACTATCGCTGCTGCCACAGGAATGATTGAAACCAGGGTCAGATTGATAGCCTTAGCATTGTACATCCCCTGAGAATACATGTTGTAGCACAGATAAACATTTAGAATTGTCCATACCGCCGATACTGTTGCTCTGAACTCTTTCTTCTCGCTAATAGCAACCGTTGCATAGAGAGCCAGGAATGGGCCACCGCTTGTAAACATTCCCTGCATGGCTCCCGCCATAATAAGGGCTAAGAATCCCAGATACTTATTATCCACCGGCTTGCCCTTACCCAGGAGCTTCCAGATTCCTATTCCAACAACAATTACTCCATATACAATCATCAGAATTCTGGTTGGAAGTCTGTCATATAGCCATAATCCCGGTATCATACCGATAACCATGAAAAGAATCATAATTCCCAGTTTCTTAGGATTAATGTACTTGATATTAGTAAACGTAATTACCGCAGTAGACAGGAGAAAAATAAGTGTAATTGAAGCTTTGGCATCACTTATTCCTACTAATGCGATAGATGGCGGCATAGCAAGCGGACCACCTGCAAAGCCAGTTATTGCCTGCACAATATTGGCCAATGCCAGTATTAATGCAAATAAAAAGTATTCCATTTGGCACCTCAAAAATAGAGCCTGCCATCAAAGACAGCAAGCTCTAAATTATTGTTAAAATATTAAGCTTCTATCAGCCGTTGATAAGATTAGAAAGTGATGTTAAGAAGCCTGTAAAGTTACGGTAGCAGATGAAGCAGCATACGATGATGATAACTACACCAAGGATATTGCTGATGATACCGTTCTTGAACTCTCCCATTGTCTTCTTAGAGTTAACACAGTAGATAACGAAGAATGCAATAAGAGGTAAGATGATTGCGTTAGCTGCCTGAGCAACAAGGATAAGCTCTGTTGGAGACTTACCAAGTGTGATTGCAAGTACAGCACCAAGAAGAATAACTACAAGCCAGATAGCTCTGAACTTCATGTCCTTCATATCCTTCTTCATACCAAGAGCACCCTGTGTTGCGAATGCTGCTGATAAAGGAGCTGTAATAGCTGATGTGAAACCAGCTGCAAGAAGGCCGATAGCGATGAACCACTTAGCCCATGAACCAAGGATTGGCTCAACTGCAAGTGCCATATCAGCACCGTTAGAAACCTCAACACCTGTACCATAGAGGTTAGCTGAAGCTGCTACGATAATTGCCATTGATACGATACCACCAAGACCGATTGAGATAATAGAATCGATTCTTGCATTAACAACGTCTTCCTTGCTACCTGATGTCCATCTCTCTGAAGATGATGAAGCATGTAAGAAAAGGTTGTAAGGAACTACTGTTGTACCAATAAGGCCAACTACTGTCATAAGGTTATTCTCACCAAAAGAAGGTGTGAACATACCCTTGAAAAGAGCTGCCCAATCTGGCTTAGAAGCAATAGCTGTAACGATGAATACAAAAGACATTACGATAACAATACCTGTAAGTACCTTCTCAATTGCCTTATATGATCCTGTCCAAAGAAGTGCTGCCGCAAGAACAGCTATAACAATAACGATTGCAACCTTAGAAAGCGAAGGAACAATAGCATTAATACCAAGGATACCACCTGTGATATTACCTGTCTCGTATGCACAGTTACCAACGAAGATAGCTACAAGTACAATTACAATTGCGATCCACTTAAGGATTGGATTAGCAATCTGCTCACGGATATTCTCACCAAGGCCCTTCTTAGTAACAATACCAAGTCTTGCTGACATCTCCTGGAATACGATAGTTGCGATTGTCGAGAAAAGCATTGCCCAGAGTAATGTGTATCCAGAACTAGCACCTGACTTAGTACAAGTAGTAACTGTACCAGGTCCGATAAAAGCTGCTGCTACCAAAGCACCAGGACCAATGTTCTTCATTCTCTCAGTGAATTTTGACATATAGTCTCCCTCCTTAATTAAACCTCGTAAGGCTTATGCCCTACTATATTTTATCCTTAAGTGATACTGTTGCAATTCCCTCTTCCTTAAGTCTGCCCAGTATCTTCTTAACAAATTCAAGAGCCTTCGCCCCATCTCCGTGTACACAGATGGAATCGATTGAAAGCTCGATGTCATTGCCTGTAATAGCAGTGACTTTCTTCTCCTTGATAACTCTGATAACTCTGTCTACTGCAAGAGCCTCATCATGAATCATGGCACCTTCCTTCTTCCTGTTTACAAGTGAGCCATCCTCTTCGTAGGCTCTGTCAGCGAAGAATTCATTGCAAGCCCTAAGGCCAGTATCCTTGGCTGCATTAATAAGCTCGCTTCCTGTCAAACCAAGAAGAATAATATTAGGATCAAAATCATACACTGCCTCGCAGATTGCCTTAGCTAGTGCATAATCCTTACCTGCCATATTATAGAGTGCTCCGTGTGGCTTGCAGTGCTGAATAGGAACGCCATACTTCTTAGTAAAGGCTGATAGCGCGCCCAGCTGGTAAGCAACATATGCCTTAGCCTCATCTGGAGTCACTACCATGTTTCTCCTGCCAAATCCCATTAAATCTGGGTAGCCTGGATGAGCACCTACACCAATTCCTGCCTCTGCAGCCATCTTAATAGTCTTATCCATTACAACTGGATCAGATGCGTGATAACCACAGGCAACATTGGCCGATGTAACAAGCGGAATAATCAGATCATCATTCCCAATCTTATAATTACCGAAGCTCTCGCCAAGGTCAGAATTCAAATCTACTGAATACATATATACCTCTTTCCGTAAACCTTCTGCGATTTACTTATATTTAAGATCTACATTCTTAACATCTGTAATGAGCATATATCCTGGAGAATGTGTAATAACAAAGTCTGGCTTAATGCTCATAAGTACTGACTGTGGTGTAACTCCACAGGCCCAGAATACTGGAACTTCACCAGGATAGATATCAACAGGATCTCCGAAGTCTGGCTTCATAATGTCCTTAATTCCAATAGCTGCAGGATCGCCAATATGAATTGGAGCTCCATGTACCTGTGGCATAGCTCCTGTAACCTTAACAGCCTTAACAATCTGATCATATGGAACTGGTCTCATAGATACTGTTGTAGGTCCATGGAATATTCCAGCTGGTGTAGTCTCAATATTAGTAATATACATTGGTACATTGCGTCCCATTGTATTGTGTCTAATCTCCATACCAGCATCTATCATTTCTGATTCGAAGGAGAAGCTGCAACCGATAAGAAATGGAACCAAATCATCTCTCCAGAAGTCTGATACGTCCTCGTACTCTCCCTTAAGAATACCCTTCTCATAGATTCTGTACTTAGGAATATCTCTGGCTATATCACAATCCTCAGCGATAAAGTTAAGCTTCCTTGATCCAACATCGCCAACCTCTAAGATTGGACAAGGCTTAGGATTCCTCTGGGTAAATAAGAGGAAGTCATAAGCAAGATCCTTAGGAAGTACTGCAAGATTAGCCTGGGCATATCCAGGACACATGCCAGAAGTGTGTGTGGTAATCTTACCTTCACGAATAAGCATTCTGGCTTCCTTAGGTGTCATTGTCTTATAGTCCATCAATATCCTCCCATCTTGAATGTCTTCTTAAAGAAAAGCTTAAGTGCTGCGAATCCAGTGTTAATTCCCTTAATCTTGTCTCTAAGTGCCTGGAATTCATTAAACTCTTCGATATATAGTCTCTGTGCCTCTTCTACAGATACAGCTTCGAATACTACCTTCTCTCCAGGCTTTCTCTGAACAAACTTAGGAATATCCCTACCAATTACTGTAGCAATCTTGGTGTATCCACCAGTTGTCTGTCTGTCTGAAAGAAGAACAATTGGCTGACCCTGGGATGGAACCTGGATAGAACCATAAGCAATACCGTCCGATATAATATCAGCACCATTCTCATTATGTGCAATGGTCTCGCCACTTAATCTGTAGCCCATTCTGTCACACTGGTTAGTCACTTCGTATTCACTTCCCAAGAATGTACTAAGTCCACCCATTGTAAAGTAGTCATCCTGAGGTCCAAGCACTACTCTTATCTTGCTAACCGGACTGGCATATACAGGCTTATCATATACTCTCTTCTCAAGATGAAGGAGTGTTGGAATATTACCACCTATCGGAAGTTCATCTCCATTAGCAATCTTCCTTCCCTGATATCCACCAAGCTCGCTCTTAATATCTGTTGATCGTGATCCCATTACAGGCGGCACATCAATTCCACCAGCAAAGCCTACATAGCCCCATACACCATCCTTGGAGAAACCAAGCTTCAGTACATCGCCCTTATGAATCTGAATTGCATGATACATAGGCACGGGAGCGTCATTAAGGGTTGGCTGGAAATCAGCACCTGTAATAGCCACTACAGAATCTTCAGTAAATTTAATTGTAGGTCCCATAACAGCGAACTCAATTACCGCTTCCTGCTCGAAATTATCAACTAGCACATTGGCAATCTCGTATGCTCTCTTATCCATAGCGCCGCTTACATGGAAACCATAGCGCTGATGTCCCATTCGTCCTCTGTCCTGAACTGTTGTAAGAACACCACTGTTAACAAAAATAATACTCATTATATATTCCTAATCTTAAACTCGTATGAATTAGTCTTCTCAAGTTGCTCTATCTCTCTGAATTCAGCCTCCGT
>DCIU01000066.1:5405-6304 GCA_002317245.1 Lachnospiraceae bacterium UBA1718 | reverse complement strand
AGACCTGTCTGTTCTCCACCAATTCCAACAGAGCCAGCTGGTATCTGAGCTCTTGGAGACTCAAGTCTAGGAGTAAATAGTCTTGGATCAAGTCCACCAAGGTATGGGAATCCAGGCTGGAAGCCTAACATGAAGATAAGATATGCCTTGGAAGAATGAATATCTATTACCTCTTTAGTACTCATGCCAGAATTCTTAGCTACGAACTCAAGATCCGGACCGTGCTTACCTCCGTAGCAAACCGGAATCTCGATAACCCTCTTAGTCTCATCACTCTCTACGCTAATATTCTCGAGCTTACTATTGATAATCTCCGTTATCTTCTCATATGAAAGAACCCTTGGGTCATATGTAATAAGAGCTGATCTGAAAGTTGGTATTACTTCAATAATTCCTTCTGTGGAATCATTCATTGCTGAAGTAAAACCCGAAATCAGTGCATTAATATCATTACTTATTTCATTACCAAACTCTACTATTACACTACACTCTGCAGCGGGCAGAATTCTGGGATATTTTACTTTACTCATTTAAAACCTTTCTAAGCAAAAGCAGTTGCCTTATTGCCAACCGTTATCATTGTATGATTGTATACAATGATGTAACCTTATTTTACCCTAAAAAAAGCGAAAAAGCAAACAAAAGGCCATACACCCGAAAGTGTATGGCCTAATTAAACTCTAATTAAGTTCAGACTATGCGTTAACGATCTGAGCGAAATCTGGCTTTAATGCTGCACCGCCGATAAGACCACCGTCGATATCATCCTTAGAAAGGAGTTCTGCTGCATTAGATGCGTTCATAGATCCACCGTACTGAATTCTAACTGCCTCAGCTGTTGGAGCATCGTAGAGCTCAGCGATTGTATCACGGATCATCTTACATACTTCCTGAGCCTG
>DCIU01000066.1:1786-5296 GCA_002317245.1 Lachnospiraceae bacterium UBA1718 | reverse complement strand
AGATCCCATGTAATCTGTCTCTTAACCCAGTCAGCGTATGTGCCAGCCTTACGAACTGCAAGTGACTCACCACAGCAAAGGATTGGCTTAAGACCTGCTTCGAAAGCCTTCTTAACCTTAGCATTGATAAGGATATCATTCTCACCGAAGATATCTCTTCTCTCTGAATGTCCCATGATAACGTACTCAACACCAGCTTCCTTAAGCATTGGAGCTGAAATCTCGCCTGTATAAGCGCCCTTATCCTCAATGTAGAAGTTCTCAGCACCAACCTTAACATTTGTGCCCTTAACTGCCTCTACAACTGTTGTGATATCGATAGCTGGTACGCAGTATACTACGTCAACAGCATCATTAACTACTAAATCCTTAAGTGTTGCACAAAGGTCCTTTGCCTGGCTTGGAGTCATGTTCATCTTCCAGTTACCAGCAATAATTCTTCTTCTTGCCATTTTAAAATCTCCTATTTTTTATTTAATCGGGTCGAATACCCATAAATAATCCACTGGATTATTTATCATCAGCTGCGTAAACGCCTGGAAGCTCCTTACCCTCAAGGAACTCAAGAGAAGCACCACCACCTGTTGAGATGTGGCTCATCTTGTCAGCGAATCCAAGCTGGTTACAAGCTGCTGCTGAATCACCACCACCGATGATTGTTGTAGCTTCTGTCTCAGCAAGTGCCTTAGCTACTGCGATAGTACCCTTAGCAAGTGTTGGGTTCTCGAATACACCCATTGGTCCATTCCAAACAACAGTCTTAGCTTCCTTAGCTGCTGTAGCGAAGAGCTCCTGTGTCTTAGGTCCGATATCAAGACCTTCCTTGTCAGCTGGGATAGCTGTTGAATCAACGTACTCAACTGCGATTTCAGCATCGATAGGATTTGGGAAACCATCAGCAACTGCTGTATCAACTGGAAGAAGGAGCTTCTTACCAAGCTTCTCAGCCTTAGCCATCATTTCCTTACAGTAATCAAGCTTCTCATCATCACAAAGTGACTTACCAATCTCATAACCCTGAGCCTTTAAGAATGTGAATGCCATACCACCACCGATGATAAGTGTGTCACACTTCTCAAGAAGGTTATCAATAACGTTAAGCTTATCAGCAACCTTAGCACCACCAAGGATAGCTACGAAAGGTCTAACTGGATTCTCTACTGCATTACCAAGGAAATCAATCTCCTTCTGCATAAGGTATCCAACTGCATTTGTGCCGCCCTTCTCTGTGATGTACTTAGTAACAACTGCAACAGAAGCATGTGCTCTATGTGCAGAACCGAAAGCGTCACATACGAAGTCATCAGCAAGTTCTGAAAGCTCCTTAGCGAATGCCTCGCCAGCTTCCTTAACCTTTGTCTCTTCCTTCATACGGAAACGAGTATTCTGAAGAAGAACAACATCTCCATCCTTCATAGCTGCAACTGCAGCTGTAGCTGCCTCACCAGTTACGTTGTTATCGTTAACGAATACAACTGGCTTGCCAAGCTTCTCTTCAAGAGCCTTAGCTACTGGAGCAAGTGACTCCTTCTCATTTGGTCCTTCCTTAACCTTACCAAGGTGTGAGCAAAGAATAACCTTAGCGCCATCAGCGATAAGCTTATTGATTGTTGGAAGAGCTGCCTTAATTCTTGTGTCGTCTGTGATAACGCCATCCTTAAGTGGTACGTTAAAGTCACATCTTACAAGTACTCTTCTGCCTGCTGCGTTGAAATCATCAACACTCTTCTTGTTTAATGACATATAAATGTCCTCCTTAAAATATTTTCTCTCTCTGTAGCTTGCGCATTGCTACAGAATGATGCACTAAAAACACCTAAAACATTATATCACTCGCCAAGCTCAAAGTCCATTAGAACTAGTCTCGACATATCTGCATTTTTATCTACTACAAGCCTTCTTGACTGATTAAGAATAGCTTCTTCAATCTTGTTGCGCACAAGACGTCCATTACCAGCTTCCATTGCATTAGTAGCTTGTACTTCATCAAAGAACTCACGAAGTGGTGTCTCTGCCTCAGGATCAATAGAATAGCCCTTACTCTTAGCTGTAATCTTGGCAATTTCCAGAAGTTCTTCCCCTGTATAGTCAGGGAAGTCAATTATATTAGGGAATCTGCTTTTAAGACCCGAATTGGTCTCAAGGAATTCCTCCATCTCCTTGGAATAACCTGCAAGGATAACAACAAGATCATCCCTGTTATCTTCAATTCCCTTAACCAGTGTATCAATTGCTTCAAGTCCAAAGGAATCTTCTCTACCCCTATGTAAGCTGTATGCCTCATCAATAAAGAGCACACCACCTATAGCCGACTTGATCACCTGATTGGTTAGAGGTGCTGTATGTCCTGAATATCTCCCTACCAGGTCGGCACGTGTTACCTCAACAAGCTGTCCACCAGAGAGGACTCCAATAGCCTTCAAGTACTTACTTACTATACGGGCAATTGTAGTCTTACCAGTTCCCGGATTACCAGTGAAGATCATGTGCTTATTAACCTCTGAAGCCTTAAGCCCAGCCTCTCTACGAAGCTTCTGAACTCCATAGTATTCCTCAAGACTAAGGATATAGTCCTTAATCTCCTTAAGGCCAACAATATTATCAAGCTCTGCCTTAATCTGATCCAGCTCGCCTCTATAGCCTGAAGGAAGAAGGCTTCCAAGCTCAATCCTCTCCTCACCAGCCACAATAATAGGTTCTGTGCCTTCAACAGAAAGTGTTAACTCTGTTGTACTGATATCATCTCTCTCAAGTCTGAGTTCAGTTAATGCCTTAAGAATATCTGCATAGGTATCAAGTACTCCCTTAAGACCTCTTCCCTTGGAAGTCTGCGACAGGATATATCCCTTGAATGCATCATCCAAGGTAATCTTATAGCCAAGCTGCTTCGAGCCCTTACTAACAAGCTGCTCTTCCTGCTTCTCAGATACACTTCTCACTGCATCCTCCGAAAGGTCAGCTGTGGCACAGATATCACCAAGCGAATTAACGAAAGGTGCCCCCATTACTCCAGCCACCTTATCAAGGGACTTAGTGCTTATAAAAATCAGATATTTGTTCTTAGCTTCCAGTGTACCCACAGTATCTCCCGCAAGAGCATTGGATACGCTTACAAGCTGTCCATTTCGCATAACGTATCTATCCTGAAGTTTACACTCTCCTGTACTCACAAGCTCTGTAATCTTAGTCAGGTTAGATATATGACATACCTCAAAATTCTCAAAGAGGATAACTGAAGACTTGCTCTTAATAGCACTGTATAAATCCTGCAAAAACAGTGTTTCCTCAGCAGCAGATGGGTATAGAGACAGGTCCATGGTTGTCACTTCGCCACTCTTAAGTACTCCTCTCTTACCAAGCTCACCTACTATGGTTTCCAGAGAATAGTGCTTGCCAGTATCACTAGGTCCTGTAATCAGTATGCTGTTCAAGGCATCATTATCATCCCTCTCAGATACAAATGGTCTCTTAAAGGCAATAATCAGTTTCTTAAGGTATGGGTCCTGGCCA
>DCIU01000066.1:1138-1703 GCA_002317245.1 Lachnospiraceae bacterium UBA1718 | reverse complement strand
TTATCTACTGGAAGATCTGCCTTAACACCATAATCCTTCTCAAGACTGGCATTAAGATCCTTTATCATGGAAGAGATATCTTCAGTTGTAGAAGGTCCACCTGCTGCAACCACCTTATCAATAGGATTCTCTTTCTTAGGGGCCTTGCCATCCATATCACCCCTTCCAACTGCCTCAAGATTCTCCATAAAGGTGCCACCGCACTTCTTCTGTCTCTTCTTTGCAAGTTCTATCTGATCTGTAGTGTAATGAGGCTTTTTGGATTCCCCGAAGAATTCACTCATTGCATCTTCCATACTGTATCCCATAATAATCTCCCTGTTTCCCAGTTGCAATTTCACATTTCTAGTAATTATACCATACCTTTATAAGAGGCTGAACAAAAAAAGACCACTTACACGAATGTAAGTGGTCTCAATTCACTTAAGTTGTTTAGAAAACTCTAATTAAGCTAACTCTGCGAAGTACTTAATTGTTCTTACCATCTGAGATGTGTAAGAGTTCTCATTGTCATACCATGAAACAACCTGAACAAGGTTATCCTCGCCTACCATTGTCTGTGTAG
>DCIU01000066.1:898-1093 GCA_002317245.1 Lachnospiraceae bacterium UBA1718 | reverse complement strand
TATCTGAAGAAACGATCTCTTCCTCATTGTAACCGAATGACTCTGTTGCAGCAGCCTTCATTGCAGCATTGATCTCTTCCTTTGTTACAGACTTCTCAACTGTAGCTACAAGGATTGTTGTAGAACCTGTAGGAGTTGGAACTCTCTGTGCAGATCCGATAAGCTTACCATTAAGCTCTGGGATAACAAGACCGA
>DCIU01000066.1:0-775 GCA_002317245.1 Lachnospiraceae bacterium UBA1718 | reverse complement strand
AAGCATGAATTGTGCTCATGATACCTGACTTGATACCAGCAAGGTCATTAAGAGCCTTAGCCATTGGTGCAAGACAGTTTGTTGTACAAGAAGCTGCAGAGATGATCTTGTCATCAGCTGTAAGCTTTGTGTGGTTAACGTTGTATACGATTGTAGGAAGATCATTTCCAGCAGGAGCAGAGATAACAACCTTCTTAGCACCAGCGTTGATATGAGCCTGAGCCTTCTCCTTTGATGTGTAGAAACCTGAACACTCAAGAACTACGTCTACATCAAGCTCGCCCCATGGACAATTGTTTGCATCTGGCTCTTTGTAAATCTTAAGAGTCTTGCCATCAACTGTGATAGAGTCCTCACCAGCTGTAACCTTATCAGCTAATGCGTACTTACCCTGTGATGAATCATACTTAAGAAGATGAGCAAGCATCTTTGGGCTTGTAAGATCGTTGATTGCTACTACTTCGTATCCCTCAGCACCAAACATCTGTCTGAATGCAAGACGACCGATACGACCAAAACCGTTAATTGCTACTTTTACTGCCATTTTTATTTTCCTCCTAAAAATGTTAAATATATTTCTTCTGTCTTTGACAGAATTTTATCAGCGGTTTAATTTTACTAAAAATACCTCAATAATACAAGTGCATTTTTACCAAAATTATAGTTTTTCCTCAGCGTCATCTAGTGACTTATATCCATAAAGAAGGGCTGTATTTGTGAGAATTCTCTGCGACAGGTTAATTCCCTTGTTAACCAGCTCTGCAATGAATGCTCC
>DCIU01000016.1 GCA_002317245.1 Lachnospiraceae bacterium UBA1718 | reverse complement strand
GCATCAGCAGTCTTATTGAAGTCTGCCTCTGTAGCCTTGGAAGTAGTTGTCTTCTTATTGGTGGTTGTAGTCGTAGCCGTTGCAGTATTGGTCTGCTGCTTAGGCTGCTCAATTGGGGCAAAAGCTGCTGCGATTGAGTGATTAGCCTGTACATTAGTGAATGTATAGCTTGTCACTGGTCCTACCTGGACATTGTCTACTGCAACTGCCAGAACTTTGTAGCCCTTGGCAGGTGTAATGGTATAGAGCATATTGGCTCCCTGCTGTACCTTGCTGGTACCGGCAGGTGAGATTATGCCATCATTACTGCATACCGCTGCAGATATTGAATATGTTGTAACATTCTGCTTCTCGAAGTTGGCTACAAGGTGGTAATCCTGTGAAAGATTATCAATTACAAGCTCAGCATTAGTACTTACCAAGTTACCATTTAAGGTCCAGTTCTTGAATACATAACCACTGTAAGCCTCTGCCTTAAGCTTAGGCTTAGTTCCCTTGGCATATGTACCAGCTCCGCTAACCTTACCTGTATCACTAGGATTAACGCTTAAGTTAATATCGTACTGGGTCTGGCTGAATACCGCTACAATAGTTCTATCATTGGTGATGCCTGTCAGATTAAACTTAACATCACTGCTTATCTTCTTGTTATTCTCCTGCCAGTATTCGAACTGCCAGCCCTTCTTGGCTGATGCCTGAAGGGTAAGAGAACCTCCACTTGTTACGAACTGAGATGCTGTTACCTCACCTGCGCTGTCGTTATTCTTCTTAACCGTTACATAACAGTTATTCTTAGAAAACTTCGCAACAAGATTCATATTGGAGTTAATATTATCTATTGTGTATTTAGGCTGATCGCTGACTTTATTGCCATCCTTGTACCAGCCCTGGAACTGATAAGAGATATTAGGAGCCGCAAGAATAGTCATGCTGCCGCCTCTTCGAACAGTTCCTCCACCATTGACATTACCACCCTCAGCTGGATCTGCCTGTACTGTCAGTGTGTAGTCAGTATCAATTATATTAACCCTGGTTGTTCCCGATACAGATGGTGTCTGTCTTGATGTAGCTGTAACAGTTATTGATCTTGCTGATTCAGAAGGATCAATTCTCATGAAGCCGTTGCCATCAATAGTAGTATTACCACTGTTCTGACCGCTAATATTCCAGCTAACATCATTGGAAGGATTGTTATCTCCTGTTACAGTTGCTGCGAACTGAATATTGGAGCCTGTCGCTACATCCACATTGTTAGGTGCGATAGAAATATTTCTTGCCACAGGATTCTCAGAAACAATATTCATGGACACGTTGACTGTCTCACCATATACATACATTGGATCACTGGCATCTGCGAACATAAGTGTTGCGTTATATGTTCCCGGGCTCAGTGATGTATTAGGCAGAATCCAGAACTCAGCACAGGTTCCTGGCTGAAGAATACATACATTAGGTGCATCAACCCTCAGCATATTGTATGGATCAGTCTCATGCCATATCAGACTAACAGCTCTGGATGATCTGTTAGTTACTGTTATACAGGTATATTCTACAGCTGTACCCTGTACAATCCTGCTTATGCTTAGATTGTGGGTATTAGTCTCCAAATGGTAGCCCTCACCCACTATGGGCCCTTCATCATTAAGGGATGCAGGTTCATCGACTATCTCTGGTGCATCTCCGTAGTCCTCATATACTACATTCTCATTTTCATCAGCCCATATGCTAGTACTATAGGCTCCTGATACAGTCACTGCCAGCATAAGCAATGCCGCCAGCATTCCGATTACTCTTGTAAATCTTTCTCTCTTCATAATCTCCTTTTCTCTCTCAAATCAGTTTAGTTATGTAAACCAAGTCTGTTCATAGCAGAGAAGATTGCACGTACAGATGCTCTAGTGATATTGCTGCTCTCACCAACACCGTATGTAACATTACCTGTGTTAGCATCAAGAAGGTGAATATATGCAGCAGCCTTAGAGTTAGAACCTGACTGAAGCGCATGCTCAGAGTAGTCAAGAATCTTGATCTCAATATCCATTGACTCCTGGATAGCACGCTTAACAGCATCGATAGGTCCGTTACCTACGCCGGACATAGTCTTCTCAATTCCGTGATCTGTATATGTAACTGTAACCCTTGTATCAAAGTTAGTCTCAACCTCATCACTAAGGTCATCAACCTTAAGCTTCTTGAAGTGAAGTGGCTCCTTACGCTCAATGTACTCCTCCTGGAACTTAGCATTGATCTCGTCTGGAGATACCTCACCCTGTACCTCAGATAACTTCTGAATAACATTAGCAAATTCCTTATGCATTGCCTTAGGAAGCTTGTATCCAAAATAAATATCCATGATAAAAGCAACTCCGCCCTTACCAGACTGGCTATTTATTCTTACGATTGGTTCGTATTCACGGCCAATATCTGATGGATCAATTGGAAGATAAGGTACTGCCCAGTACTCTGTTCCTCTGTCCTTCATAGCCTGAACGCCCTTATTAATTGCATCCTGATGGCTGCCTGAGAAGGCTGTAAATACTAACTTACCAGCATATGGATGTCTTGGATGAATAGGAATCTTACAGCATCTCTCATATATCTCAATTGCCTCATTTACATGCTCAATAGCAAGTTCTGGGTCAATACCCTGTGAGAACATATTGTAGGCAACAACCATAATATCAAGGTTACCAGTTCTCTCACCATTACCGAAGAGTGTACCCTCAACACGATCAGCACCAGCAAGAAGTGCAAGCTCACAGCTGGCAATGCCTTCGCCTCTGTCATTATGAGGATGAATACTTAAGATAATACTGTCTCTATTCTCGAAATGAGTGCTCATCCACTCAATCTGATCTGCATATACATTAGGAGTCGTCATCTCAACTGTTGATGGAAGGTTGATGATGATTGGATTCTCAGGAGTTGCACCCCACTCACGCTGTACTGCTGTACATACTTCAAGAGCGTAGTCCACCTCTGTACCAGTGAAACTCTCAGGGCTATACTCAAGCCTGATATTGCCAGGGAACTTAGCTGCCCTCTCTTTTACCATCTTGGTACCAGCAACTGCAATCTCAAGAATCTCTTCCTTGCTCTTATTGAATACAACATCTCTCTGAAGAGTAGAAGTTGAATTGTAGATATGAACGATTACATTCTTAATTCCTTCAATTGACTCAAAGGTACGGTCAACAAGCTCCTCTCTACACTGTACAAGTACCTGCACCCATACATCGTCTGGAATAAGCTTGCGGTCAACTAACTGGCGAAGGAAATCGTACTCAATCTGGCTTGCTGAAGGGAAACCAATCTCGATCTCCTTGAAGCCAAGCTTAACAAGGTATAAGAAGAACTCAATCTTCTCATCAACCTGCATTGGATCAATAAGGGCCTGGTTACCATCACGAAGGTCAACACTACACCATACTGGTGCCTTCTCAATCTCCTTATTTGGCCACTGTCTCTCTGGGTAATTTAATACCGGATTCTTCCTGTATCTCTTGTAATTCAACATTTTTGTATTCCTCGCTTTTTTAATTCTTATAGTAAAAAAGCCCACCGCTATGCGCTGGTGGGCTCAAAAAATTACTCTCCTAATCCGCTCTCAATTGCTGTTACTAATGCCTTAAGTGCATCAGTCTCATCCTCGCCGTCACATACTATCTCGATCTCATCTCCGCATTTGACGCAAGCTCCAAGAACACTTAAAACACTCTTCGCGTTGGCTGTTGTCTCACGGAATGAGAATGTTATTAGTGATTTAAACTGCATAGCCTCCTTACATAGGATTCCTGCAGGTCTTAGATGTAGTCCTGTTGGGTTCTTGATAACCACTTTCTGGCTTACCATACAAATGTACCTCCAATTTATTGTTGTACTGTCGTTATTCTAACACTTTATTCCACAAATATCTATATATTGTTATACAAATTATTAGGACAACAATTTATCCATTACTGAAGTGCCTTCTCAATTAGATCTGCCAGTGCCTTAGCATCTGCGGTAATCTCTTCCTGATTCTTACCCTCAATCATTACTCTGACCTTAGGCTCTGTTCCTGATGGGCGAATAAGTACTCTTCCCTCTCCAGCGAACTTAGCCTCAAGCTTGGCGATTGCAGTAGCAACTTCTTCGTTCTCCATATAGCTGTGCTTCTTAGCATTAGATACCTTGGCATTAACAAGGGCCTGTGGAAGAACTGTCATAATCTTAGCCAGTTCTGACAGTGGCTTACCTGTCTTCACAACTACCTCAAGTAGGTGAAGTGCACTTAAGAGTCCGTCACCTGTTGTATTCTCATCTAAGAGAATTACATGTCCTGACTGCTCACCACCGAGGCTGTAGCCCTTCTCCTTCATACACTCAAGTACATATCTGTCACCAACCTTGGTAACCTCTACGTTAAGATTCTTCTCCTTAGCCATAATAGAGAAGCCAAGATTAGTCATTACTGTAACAACAATTGTGTCCTGTTTCAGCTTGCCATTGTCTCTCATAAAGTTACCGACAATAGCCATAATCTGGTCACCATCCACCATGGCACCATTCTCATCAACTGCTAAGAGTCTGTCTGCATCACCGTCAAAAGCGAGGCCGATTGCAGCCTTCTCAGCTACAACTCGTTCTGCCAGCTCCTCCATGTGAGTTGAGCCGCACTTATCATTGATGTTGGTGCCGTCCGGATTATTGTGAATTGCAATAACCTCTGCACCCAGCTTCTTAAGTGCTTCAACTGATGTATAATGGCTGGCACCCTCTGCACAGTCAGCTACAATCTTAATACCTGTAAGATCAACTGGAACCGCCTTAATAGAATGCTCTATATAGTCTTCCTTAGCTGCGTAATTATATTCAATCTTGCCAATGGCTGTTCCTGTTGGGAAGTTAATATCCTTCATATCATTATTGATATGAGCTTCAATCTCGTCCTCCATTGAATCTGGAAGCTTGTAGCCCTCGCTATCGAAGAACTTGATACCGTTAAACTCAACAGGATTGTGTGATGCAGAGATAACTACACCTGCATCGTAGCCATATGCTTTAGTGAGGTAAGCTACTGCTGGTGTTGGCACTATTCCAACATATACTGCGTTGGCACCAACGCTGCAGATACCTGCCATAAGTGCATTAGCTAGCATATCACCAGAGATTCTTGTATCACATCCAACCATAATAGTTGGCTTGTGGTCATTCTCCTTAGTAAGCACGTAAGCACCGGCCATACCAAGCTGCATTGCAAGTAATGGAGTAAGCTCCTCATTAGCAAGGCCTCTTACGCCGTCTGTTCCAAATAATCTAGGCATTTATATATGTCTCCTTTGACTAATTAATCCTTAGTAACTATTACAGGCACCTTAACTTCCTTAGACATCTTGAGTCCTTCTGGAAGAACTACATTCATAGGAATCTCCATCTCGCCGGCCTGTATAGTTGTTCCGCTATCCTTCAGATATGTCTCAACATCAACAATACCAAC
>DCIU01000021.1:1684-5423 GCA_002317245.1 Lachnospiraceae bacterium UBA1718 | reverse complement strand
CCATCGAAGGTTGAAGTACCACGACCAATCTCATCTAAGATAATAAGGCTCTTATCAGTTGCATTTCTTAAGATATTAGCAACCTCATTCATCTCAACCATGAATGTAGACTGACCACTGGCCAGGTCATCTGAAGCACCTACTCTGGTAAAAATGCGGTCAACTAAGCCTATGTTAGCCTTGGAGGCTGGTACGAAGGAACCTATCTGAGCCATAAGAGTAATAAGAGCTACCTGTCTCATATAGGTGGACTTACCCGCCATATTAGGTCCTGTAATTACTGCTATAAGGTTCTTGCCATTATCCAGATGAGTATCGTTGGCAATGAACATATCATTGTCAATCATCTTCTCCACTACAGGATGACGGCCTTCCTTAATATCTATAATTCCCTTCTCGTTAATAGAAGGTCTGACGAATCTGTTCTGCTCAGCAACAAGGGCAAGAGATGTGAATACATCAAGGGCCGCAATAGCCTTGGCAGTACGCTGAATTATCTCAATTCGCTCGTTAATATATGCTCTAAGCTCGCAGAAAATATCATATTCAAGAGTAACCAGCTTGTCCTCTGCATTAAGGATTGTATCCTCTAATTCCTTAAGCCTTGCATTAGTGAATCTCTCTGCATTAGTAAGGGTCTGCTTGCGAATATAGTCATCAGGAGCCTTGTCCTTGTTGGAATTAGATATCTCAATATAGTAGCCAAATACCTTATTATACTTAACGTGAAGATTCTTAATTCCCAGACGTTCCTGCTCTTCGCTCTCGAAGGATGCAAGCCACTGCTTACCACTTGTCTTAGCCTGCCTGAGGGAATCAACATCCGCATTATATCCGGACTTGATTATGCCGCCTTCTCTGACTGATAATGGTGGTTCTTCAGCTATAGCATCATCAATCATGGTATAGATATCTTCCAGCGAATCAATATCTTCACTAATTCCCTTTAGTAATGTACTATCAAGTTCTCCTGTTATTAACTTAATAGCAGGAAGCATTGACAGTGAACTCTTAAGAGCCAACATATCTCTTGGATTAACAGTGCCGAAGCTTATCTTACCTGTAAGTCTCTCCAGGTCGTAAACTGTATTAAGGTATTCTCTTAATTCATCTCGTTCAATAGGGTTCTGTACAAGTACAGATACGGCATCAAGCCTGTCTTCAATCTTATCTCTGTTAATAAGTGGCTGTCTGATATAACTTGTAAGAGTTCTGCTACCCATTGCTGTCTTACACTTATCCAGTACCCAGAGTAAAGATCCTCTCTTCTGCTTCTCCCTAAGTGTCTCTGTAAGTTCAAGATTCCTTCTTGTGGAACTGTCCAAGAGCATGAAGGTATTAGCTATATATGGATACAGATGAGTAATATGGCCAAGGTCATTCTTCTGTGTCTCATAGAGGTACTGAAGAAGGGCTCCGGCAGCAACAATTCCATTAGGGAAGTCACTGATTCCTAGGCCTGCAATACCATTGACACCGAAGTGCTTGGCAATAATGTTCCTGCATCTGTCTTCGTCGAAGTAATGAGCCTCAAGAGTAGATATTGCTATGTGAAGTCTACCCTTAAGGTCCTCTGTATTAATACCACTTACAAGGAAAGCTTCGTTACAGGTAATCTCAGAAGGTGAATACTTAATAATCTCATCCATCAGACTCTTAAGAGAGTCAACCTCAGTTAGATAATAGTCACCTGTGGATACATCTACTATTGAGATACCAATGTTATCACAGGTATATGAGATACTCATAAGATAGTTGTTCTCATCCCTGGCAATAGCAGAATCACTGATATTTGTTCCAGGTGTAACAACCCTTACAACCTCTCTCTTAACCAGTCCCTTAGCCATCTTAGGGTCTTCTACCTGTTCGCAGATTGCAACCTTATATCCCTTGCTGACTAATCTGTCCAGGTAACCATTAACTGCATGAAATGGAACACCACACATTGGGGCTCTCTCTTCAAGGCCACACTGCTTACCAGTAAGAGTAATCTCAAGCTCTCTTGATGCTGTAAGTGCATCTTCGAAGAACATCTCATAGAAGTCACCAAGTCTGTAGAAAAGGATACAATCCTTATACTCTTCCTTGGTATCTATATAAAGTTTCATCATTGGAGATAATCTCTCGTAATCTACGTTCATTTAACTGACTCTCCAATATAGTAGAAGCCTTTAGCCTCCTTAATATCAACATCTACTAAGCTGCCAATCATAGATGAATCGCCTGGGAAGTGAACCATACTATTATTGGACAATCTTCCAGTCACCATACTGTCATCATGAGCATTAATCTCTTCTACAAGGGCAGTCTGTCTTGTTCCAACCAGATAACCATTACGCTCCTTAGCTACCTCCTGAACTCTGCTAAGAACTCTGTCGAACTGTTCTTTTACAAAGTCCTCATCAAGCTGATCCTCTCTGGCTGCTGCAGGAGTACCAGTTCTCTTGGAATATATAAAAGTGAAGGCATTATCATACTGGGCCTTATTAATAACATCGATGGTATCATCAACGTCCTTTGCCGTCTCACCAGGGAATCCAACGATTATATCTGTAGTAATTGCGCAGTCAGGAATAGCCTTACGAATCTTGTCTACAAGCTCAAGATAAGATTCCTTGGTATATCGTCTATTCATCTCCTGTAAGACTCTGTTAGAGCCAGACTGAAGAGGCAGATGAATATGCTTGCAGATCTTCTTTGACTTAGCCATTACCTCAATTAAGTCATCAGAGAGATCCTTAGGATGAGAAGTCATGAATCTGATTCTCTCAAGGCCATCAATCTTCTCTACCTCTTTAAGAAGCTCTGAGAAAGATATTGGATTATCAAGATTCTTGCCATAGCTGTTAACATTCTGGCCAAGAAGCATAACTTCCACAACACCATCGGCCACAAGGTTCTCAATCTCACGGACAATTTCCTTAGGCTCACGGCTTCTCTCGCGGCCACGAACATAAGGAACTATGCAGTAGCTGCAGAAATTATTGCAGCCAAACATTATATTAATTCCTGACTTGAACTTATACTTACGTTCAACAGGAAGATCCTCAACTATCTGATCAGTATCCTCCCAGATATCGATAATCTGTGAGTCAGAGCTTAGCATTCTGTAGAGAAGCTCAGCGAACTTATAGATATTGTGAGTACCGAATACCAGACTAACGAACTTGTACTTAGTTCTGATAGTCTCGATAACGGAAGGCTCCTGCATCATACAGCCACATAAGCCGATTTTTAGCTCTGGATTCTTCTTAACACGGGACTTAAGAAGTCCAAGGTGACCATATACCTTCTGATTGGCATTATCTCTTACTGTACAGGTGTTGTAGATAACGAAATCAGCCTCTGTCTCTTCATCAATCAGGTCATAGCCAACCTGGCGAAGAATTCCGGCCAACTTCTCGCTATCTCTGGCATTCATCTGACAGCCAAAGGTAACAACTGAACACTTAAGCTTCCTTCCAAGTTCTTCGTTCTTCTTAGCTACTATATCAGCAGCCATAGCTATATATTCTAATTGTTTCTTCTGTTCTTCAATGTTACTCATTAATTCCTCTTAATTAGTTAGTATTTTTGTCATTGGAATATCTGTTTCCTTGGTTTCCAATGAATCTACAAGCTGGAACTCATATGCTAATGCAATACGATGCCTAATTGTATTCTTAGCAAGATATCTGTCGTAATAGCCCTTGCCGTAGCCCATACGGTTACTATGACAATCAAAGGCTACTCCTGGCAC
>DCIU01000021.1:0-1462 GCA_002317245.1 Lachnospiraceae bacterium UBA1718 | reverse complement strand
GTCAGCCTGCTTATATTCATCCAGACCTATAAGCTCATCCAGAATCTTATCAGAAGCTTCAATTCTGTATTCCAGACTTAATTGCCTGCGTTTTTTAATAATAATTTGCCTTAATTCACTGTTAGTCATGATTAATCATGTATATGGTTAATGAAATCAATCATATCGAATTCATCATCCTTATTAGCCTTGAATAATGTACCAATATCTCTGCCATCCACGATGCGATGAAGGATTCTCATGTCTTCACCATTAGCAATTATCATATCAGCACCTGCACAGGTGGCAATCTTGGCAGCATTCATCTTGGTATTCATTCCGCCGGTTCCAACGCTGCTTCCTGTTGAGGCCTTACCCATGTTCATATAGTCGTCTGTAAGAATATCAACCTCGCTAATAAACTTAGCCTCTGGGTTCTTACGTGGGTCATCTGTATAGAGTCCGTCAATATCTGATAAGAGAATAAGAAGGTCAGCGCCTACAAGAGAGGCAACGATAGCTGATAAGGTATCATTATCGCCAATCAGCACATCATCATCACCAACCAGAATCTCATAAGTAGAGACTGTATCATTCTCGTTAACAATGGGGATTACTCCCATGTTAAGAAGCTCTGTAAAGGTATTAAAGGCATTGGTTCTGTTAACAGGATCAACAATAGTATTCTTGGTCATAAGAATCTGTGCTGCCATATGATTGTACTCACCGAATAACTTCTGATAAGTCATCATTAGTCTGGCCTGACCAATGGCTGCACAGGCCTGCTTGAAGCCCATATTCTTACTCTGACTCTTAACAGCAACCTGTCCAATGGCTGTCTTACCTACAGCAATGGCACCAGATGTAACAAGGATCACATCCTTACCCATATTGCTAATGTTACAAAGCTCTCTGACAAGCACCTCGAGCTTGGTGAAATCAAGCATTCCAGTCTGTGGATGCACAAGGGACGATGAACCAACCTTAACTACAATTCTCTGCTTGTCCTTAATCTGTTCTCTGACTATTTCTTCCATATTTCCTCCGCAATCAGCATACCATCCATGGCTGCTGACATTATTCCACCAGCATATCCAGCGCCCTCACCACAGGGGTAAATGCCTCTCATGGATGACTGATGACTATCATCTCTATTAATTCTCACCGGAGATGATGTACGGCTCTCTATACCTGCAAGCACCATATCAGGTGAACTGAAGCCAGGTATTATTCTATCGAAATCATCAATGCCCTCTACAAATGCCCTGTTTAGTTCATCAGGCATAATACTATGGACATCTGCTTCTATAGCCTCTCCCTTGAATCCCATAATAGGTTTCTCTCTGTTAACAGGAATCTCTCTTCCGATTACTGCAGACTTATAATCGCCATAAAATTCATAAGGGATTCTTCCCTTACCAAGTTCATAGGCCTTCTTCTCAAGCCTGCGTTGGAATTCCACACCTGCTAATGGACCATCTGC
>DCIU01000111.1:10901-11935 GCA_002317245.1 Lachnospiraceae bacterium UBA1718 | reverse complement strand
AAGTTATGTCAACCATACAGAACTGATTCTACTAACCTTACTGATGACTACACCAGGAATAAGATTAGACTGAATATCCTGCCTTACCTTAACCGTGAGATTAATGATAAGACCAGCGAGCATATAGTAAATATGGCTCAGGATATGATGGAGATAGAGAGCCTGGTGGATGGAATAACATCTAAGGCGCTAAGTGATATCTGCATAATAAATAAAGATAAGAAAGAGATTAGAATAGACAAAAAAGGTTTACATAATCTAGGCAACTATATCAGGCGTGAGCTGCTTCTGCGGGCTCTGGAAGAACTTACTCCTAAGCGCAAGGACATAACCAGGACACATATTCAGTCTATAATTGATATTATTGATAAGTCTGGTGAGAAGAGAATATCCCTTCCCTATGACCTTGAGGCAGTAAGCTCCTACGATACGCTTATTATCAGGCAAAAATCAGGCGACTCAGACCCTGCAGGAACTGTAGGCGACTATAGCCTTACACTGGATATAAACCCCGATAGTTCGTCTCAGGTATCAGTTACACTGCCTGATGGAAGGGCACTTAGTGCTCGCATTTTTGCCTATGACAAGGGACTTAACTACCCTGAGGACAGGTGTACTAAGTGGCTTGATTATGATAAAATAAATGAGTCGGTGACGCTCAGATACAGACGTACTGGAGACTACCTGATGGTAAGCGACAGTATGCAGCGCAAGCCCCTTAAGGACTATATGATTAATGAGAAAATTCCTAAGGAAGACCGCGATAAGCTGCCTGTTGTTACGGATGGCAGCCATGTAATGTGGGTACCTGGATATAGAATCAGTGCATATTACAAGCTGAGCGAGCAGACTAAAACAATCATTGAATTGAAGATAAATTAATCTGGAGGATGGGAGAATGGCAGAGAGAATTGAGGTAATGCTGTCTGAAGAAGAAGTTGAGAAGAGAGTTGCTGAACTTGGTGAGCAGATCAGTAAGGATTATGAAGGCAAGGAAGTATTCCTGATATGTATCCTGAAGGGTGCAAGCTTCT
>DCIU01000111.1:9160-10842 GCA_002317245.1 Lachnospiraceae bacterium UBA1718 | reverse complement strand
ATGAAGGTATCAAGCTATGGTGCTGGTACGGTAAGTACAGGTCAGGTGAGAATCATTAACGACCTTTCAGACTCTATCGAGGGCAAGGACGTAATCATTGTTGAAGATATTATTGATTCAGGCAATACCCTGAATAATCTCCCTAAGGTTCTCATGGAGCGTAAGCCTAACAGCATTAAGCTCTGTACATTGTTAGATAAGCCATCAAGACGTGAGGTTGAGGTGGATGTTGATTATGTTGGATTCCAGATTCCAGATAAATTCGTTGTAGGTTATGGTCTTGACTTCGATCAGAGATACCGTAATCTTCCATATATTGGCGTTGTAAAGTTTGACTAAGGATTATTAATGAAGAAGACAGTTAGATTTCCATTTTACCTGATGCTTGTTGCCCTGCTGTTAATGGCTCTATATATGAGGAACACAGGTGCGCCTTCTACTTCATCAGGCTATACAATGGGTACCCTCAAGGTCGACCTTGAGGCAGGAAAAGTTGTAGGAGCAATTATCTCTCCTAACGCTGAGGTTCCTACGGGTATCGTGCAGGTTAACCTAAACAGTGGCGAGAATAAGCAGTTAAATGTAACTGATGTTAATGAAGTTCAGTTATTATTCCATGATTATAATATTGATCCAGTGGTAAAGGATGTGCCTAAGGAGAGTATCCTGAGCCAGCTGCTTACACCATTACTCATGGTGGTTGCCTTCGGGGTAATTATGTTCATGATGATGGGTAATGCTGGTGGCGGCAATGCCAAGATGATGAATTTCGGCAAGAGCAGAGCCAAGATGGATACCAAGACAGGCAAGACCCTTAATGATGTTGCTGGTCTTCAGGAGGAGAAGGAGGATCTGGAGGAGATTATTGATTTCCTTAAGGATCCGGCCAAGTATACCAAGCTTGGTGCCAGAATTCCTAAGGGTATTCTCTTAGAGGGTGCACCTGGTACAGGTAAGACATTGCTTGCCAAGGCTGTTGCAGGCGAAGCTAATGTACCATTCTTCAGCATCTCAGGTTCTGACTTCGTAGAGATGTTCGTCGGAGTTGGTGCTTCAAGAGTAAGAGACCTCTTCGAGGATGCCAAGAAGAATGCTCCATGTATCGTATTCATTGATGAGATTGATGCAGTTGCCAGAAGACGTGGTACTGGTATGGGTGGTGGCCATGATGAGCGTGAGCAGACCCTTAACCAGATGTTAGTTGAGATGGATGGATTCGGTGTTAACGAAGGCATCATCGTAATGGCAGCTACTAACAGAGTAGATATATTAGACCCGGCTATCTTAAGACCAGGCCGTTTCGACAGGAAGATTGCAGTAGGTGCTCCTGATGTTAAGGGACGTGAGGATATCCTCAAGGTACATGCTGCTAATAAGCCACTTGGTGATGATGTAGATCTTAAGCAGGTAGCTCAGACTACAGCAGGATTCACGGGAGCTGATCTTGAGAATCTGCTTAATGAGGCAGCAATTGTAACAGCCAGAGATAACAGAGCGTATATCACTATGGCTGATATTAATAAGGCCTTCATCAAGGTGGGTATTGGTGCTGAGAAGAAGAGCAGGGTTATCTCTGATAAGGAGAAGAAGATTACTGCATACCATGAATCAGGCCATGCAATTCTCTTCCATCTGCTTCCAGATGTTGGACCTGTATACACAGTATCAATTATTCCAACAGG
>DCIU01000111.1:0-9144 GCA_002317245.1 Lachnospiraceae bacterium UBA1718 | reverse complement strand
GGGGCAGCAGGTTATACAATGCCACTTCCTGAGAAGGATGAGATGTTCCTAACCAAGGGACGTATGATTCAGGATATTATGGTGCTCCTTGGTGGACGTATTGCAGAGGAGATTATCTTCGGCGATATTACAACAGGTGCTTCTAACGATATTAAGAGAGCTACCAAGACAGCCCGCAAGATGGTAACCAAGTATGGTATGTCGGACAATATCGGTGTAATTAATTATGACGATGACGAGGATGAAGTATTCATTGGTCGTGACCTTGCTCATCAGAGAAGTCACAGCGAGTACATCACTGGCGAGATTGATAAGGAAGTTAAAGCCATCATTGATGACTGCTATCGTAAGGCTAAGGATATGATTCTTGCCAATCGCGACATCCTGGACCGTAGCGCAGACCTTCTTATTGAGAAGGAGCGCATAACACGCGACGAATTCGAAGCATTATTTATTGTATAAAATGAATCTATTAGAAATAAAGAAGTCTATCTTCAGCGACACAACTGAATACTATGTGAATCCATGCGAGGTGAATGAGGGTGATAATGTCACCATTAAGCTTCGTGTACTTATGAAGGCAGCTAAGACAGTGGCCCTTATTACTGATGACAAGGAATATCCTATGGAGAAGGTCATCAAGAATAAGAACGGCTTCGACTACTTCGAGGCTAAGATTGACATAACATCCAAGACCTTCTCATATTTCTTCAGGATTGAGTGTGAAGAGGCCATCTTCGTATATGATGCCAGAGGCGTTGTTAAGAAGACAAGTCCAGAGTATTACTTCAAGCTGATTCCGGGCTTCAAGACTCCTGACTGGGCCAAGGGTGGAGTCTTCTATCAGATATATGTGGACAGATTCTGCAATGGCGACAAGTCCAACGACGTGGTGGACGGAGAGTATAAATACATTGATATGCTAACTGAGCATAGAGAGTGGGATCAGCCAATTGGCAATGGTATCACAGCCCATTATGGCGGAGACCTTCAGGGTGTAATCGATAAGCTTGATTACCTGAAGGACCTTGGAATTGAGGTTATCTACCTTAATCCTATCTTCTTATCACCATCTAATCACAAATACGATATTGCTGATTATGACTATGTAGATCCTCACTTCGGTGTCATCAAGGTGGATGAAGGAGAGGTTCTGACAGACCCTTCAACAAGTAATGCTGAAGCTAGTAAGTTCATTAGCCGCGTTACTACTAAGGACAACCTCGAGGCATCCAACGAACTCTTCTGTAAGCTTACGGCAGCAGCCCATGAGCGTGGTATGAAGATAATCCTTGATGGAGTCTTCAACCACTGCGGTTCCTTCAATAAGTGGATGGACGCAGAGCGCATCTACGAGAATGCTGAGGGCTATGAGAAGGGTGCCTATATAGACAAGAAGAGCCCATACCATGACTACTTCGTATGGAGAAGTGATGGAGAATGGCCTTACAATAACAGATACATGAGCTGGTGGGATTTCGATACCCTGCCTAAGCTTAACTATACTACTGACGAATTATGGAAGAAGATTCTGGAGATAGGTGCCAAGTGGGTGTCAGCTCCCTACAATGCTGATGGCTGGAGACTTGATGTGGCAGCGGACCTTGGTCCATCCGAGCATTCAGCCCATCTCTTCTGGGCGGACTTCCGTAAGAAGGTAAAAGAAGCCAACCCTGACGCTATCATCTTAGGCGAGCATTACGGCGATCCATCCAGCTGGCTATCAGGTAACCAGTGGGATACCGTCATGAACTATGATGCATTCATGGAGCCAGTTACCTGGTTTTTGACAGGAATGGAGAAGCATAGTGATGAATGCAGACCTGAGCTAATAAATGACCAGAATGCTTTCTGGAAGAGTATGAGGACTAACGGAGCCAGATTCTCCAATGGATCTCTCTACACAGCTATGAACGAGCTTAGCAACCACGACCATTCCAGATTCTTAACAAGAACCAATGGTAAGGTGGGAAGAGTCGATGCTCTGGGCGAGAAGGCTGCAGAGACTGACGTTAAGAAGTATCTTATGCGTGAAGCTGTAGTAATGCAGATGACATGGCCAGGTGCTCCTACTGTATATTACGGTGATGAGGCCGGTATGGCTGGATTCACTGATCCTGATAATAGAAGAACCTACCCATGGGGCAAGGAAGATACAGATATGCTTGCCTTCCATAAGGCGGCTATTGCCATGCATAAGGAATCAGAGGCTCTGAAGAAGGGCTCCATTATTCCGCTTCTGTCCCCAACAGGTGTAATTGCCTATGGCCGTGTGATTGAGGGCGAGGGCGTCCTTACCATTATTAATAATAACAACATCAATGTGGAACTTAAGCTGTCTACATGGATGATGGGACTGGGTAAGAACCTTAAGTACGAGACCCTCTTATCCACTGACCGCGAAGGCTTCCTGACAGAGGAGAAGCGCCCGCGTAGGGATAAGAATGGAATTCTTACTATTACAATGAAGCCTAATCAGGCAATTGTACTGAACTATACTAAGAACAGGAAAAAGAAGAATGCCTAACTGGTACGAAGAAGAGGACGAGGCAAGAAGACAGGCGGCCTGGGAACGGGAGATGGCCCGCAGGAGACGCGAGAAGCTGCAGCAGCAGAGAAAACGTGCTCAGATTATTCGCCTTGCCAAGCTTGGAGGCCTCATACTTATAGGGCTGGTTATCATCATTGTTCTTGTCCTATCAATTAAAAAAGCAAATAAGAGACGAGCTGAGAAGAAGGCTGCTCTGGCGGAAGCTTCCGTAGAGGTTATTACAGAGCCTATTACTATAGAAGAGCCCCAGGAGGTGGAGGATACAAGAGATCCTGATGATATCGACCCTTCAGCATCTGCCAGTCACGGTAAGTATTCTTATACGGAAGCTGCTGATATGAAGTTCATGCAGAGTGACAATATGCAGAGCACTTCAGCCATTCTGGTAAATATAGATACTAATGAGATTGAGGGCCAGGTAGATTATAAGACTAGAATTGTTCCTGCCTCCATGACCAAGGTAATGACTGTACTTGTTGCCGCCGAGCACATAGACTCTATTAAGGAGAAGGTAGCCATAAGCATAGACGCCACCGATTTTGCCTATAGGAATGACTGCAGCAGCGTGGGCTTCGCTGAGGGCGAGATGGTCACAATCGAGGACCTCTTCTATGGAACAATCCTCTCATCAGGTGGAGATGCAGCAGCCCAGTTAGCCATGTATGTGGCGGGCACCCAGGATGAGTTCGTGGATATGATGAATGAGAAGTGCAAGGAGCTTGGAATTGATAGCACCACCCACTTCACCAATACTGTTGGAATCTATAATGATAATCATTATTCAACCTGCTATGACATGGCAATAATAATGAACGCCGCAATAGAGAATGAATTCCTTAAGACAGTAATGTCTGCGAAAAAATATACCACATCTTCAACTACGGAGCATCCGGAGGGTATATCCATATCCAACTGGTTCTTAAGACGTATCGAAGACAAGGATTGTGGCGGAGAAGTAATATGCGCCAAGACGGGATATGTGGTTCAGTCAGGTAACTGTGCTGTAAGCTATGGCACATCTGTATCCGGGACACCATATATAGCTGTTTCGGCCAATGCACATAGTGGCTGGAGAGCCATATATGACCATGTAGATATGTACAAAAACTTCGCAAAGTGAGGATTTTTGTGCAAAATACACAAATTGAGACATTCGTTTTTGTTATTTTTGTTGAAGAATTGTATTGTTACAGGGGTATTAATCGAGTATTATACTACTTGTAACCCCCCCAATACATTTTGTAGTTTTTTGCTATACCCCATAAGAAAGAAATACCTTCCTTAATAGTCAGATATCTGACTATTAACCCCAATCGGGGGTATTTCCTTCTTAACCCTACAACAACAGCGAATGCTCTTTGCAGCAGGCGCTTTTTTTTATTCCCAAAATACTGTACATACATTTACGAGGACGATAGGAATATGAGATTGAATTTTTGCAGAAGGACAATCCTATTACTCGCAATTTTGACTTTGACATTAACAGGATGTGAGATGAAGCCAGATACTTCTGACGAGAAGTCTGAAGGCGTCATGACATATGCTGAGTTTTCGGCGGCACCCTTCGATTCAGAGGTTGTGGTTGAGACATATGTCCAGGGCACTGAGGCGTGGATGGACAACAATATTAGAGTATATACCCAGGATCATGATGGAGCCTACTATATCTATGCCCTCAGCTGTACTGAGCAGGAGGCATCGAAGCTAACTCCTGGTACCAAGATCAAGGTAACAGGTCGCAAGACAGCATGGGCTAAGCAGATAGAGATAGTTGACGCCACTTTTACCACAGAAGACGGTAAGTATGTGGCTGAAGCAGAGGACGTATCGGCGGTATTAGGCTCAGATGAGCTCATCAATGCACAGAACAAGAAGGTTGCAGTGCATGGAGTGACCGTGGTGGACTCAGGTGATGGTTTGGCATATACTTATGGAGAAGATAATTCGGGTGTTCTGGGAGATGACCTCTACTTCTATGGAGAGATTAACGACGACACCTTCAGATTCAAGGTAGAATCCAGCTTATGTGGAGCTGATACTGATGTATATAAGACTGTAGAGAGCCTTAGAATTGGTGATAAGGTTGATATGGAGGCATTCCTCTGCTGGAATGAGACAGTTCTTCCATATATCACTATGATTACAGTTAATAACTAAGAGGTAAGTATGTTAGGAATTAAGAATTCGAAAGCAGGAATGAAGATTATTATCGTTGGATGTGGCAAGGTAGGTTCGACACTGGTTGAACAGCTGACGAACGAGGGACACAATGTCACAATCATTGATAAGGACCTATCCAAGATTCAGGCCATTACCAACATGTATGATGCTATGGGTGTAGCGGGCAATGGCGCCAGCATGAGTACTCAGATGGAGGCGGGTGTTGATAATGCAGACCTCTTCATTGCAGTTACAGATTCAGATGAGCTGAATCTCTTATGCTGTACAGTAGCCAAGCGTGAGGGTCAGTGCGTTACAATCGCCAGAGTTCGTACTCCTGAGTATAGTAAGGAGGCTGCCTTCCTTAAGGAGAAGCTTGGTCTTGAGATGATTATCAATCCAGAGTTCGAGACAGCACAGGTAATGTCCAGAATTCTGACACTTCCTATGGCTGAGGATATCAGTACTTTCGCCCACGGATATGTAGATATGGTTAAGTTCCGCCTGCCAGAGGGCAATGATCTTGATGGCAAGAAGATTATGGATATCAAGCGCGAGCTTACTGATGATATAGTCATCTGCGCAATTGAGCGTAACGGCGAGGTATTCATTCCTTCTGGTCAGTTCATCTTAAAAGGTGGAGACCTGATTAGCTTCGTTGCAGGCAGAAGCAACCTCCGTAGATTCATTCGTGCCATCGGCCTTAAGACAGGTCAGGTGCAGAACGCACTAATAGTCGGCGGTGGTAAGGCAAGCTATTATGTTGGCCGTTCCCTGATTAAGCAGGGTATCAAGGTCAAGATTATTGAGATGAACCATGCAAAATGTGAGGAACTTAGTGTACTTCTTCCTGAAGCTATCATTATTAATGATGATGGTACTAATGAGGAGGTACTTAAGGAGGCTGGTATCGCAGAGTGCGAAGCCTTCATTCCTATGACAGGTATTGATGAGGAGAATATCCTCTTAAGCTTACATGCCAAGCAGGTATCAGATGCCAAGGTTATTACCAGAGTAACCCGTAATAACTTCAGCAAGGTTGTCAGCAATATGGACCTGGGCTCTGTTATCTATCCTAAGTACATTACATCGGAGGCAATTGTTGCTTATGTACGTGCCAAGTCCAACTCCTTAGACAGTAATATTGAGACACTTAACTATATGTTTGACTCTAAGGCTGAGGCTATTGAGTTCAAGGTAAGACAGGAATCAGCTGTTACTGGCAAGTCTCTTGCAGAGCTTAAGCTTAAGAGTAACCTGCTTATTGCCTTTATAATGCGTAAGGGCAAGATTATATATCCATCAGGTTCAGATATGATTCTTCCTGGTGACACAGTAATGATAGTAACAACTAACAAGGGATTCCGGGATATCCAGGACATCCTTGCATAAGCTACAGGAGGACTTATGAATAGTTCGATGATAAGAATTATAATAGGTCACGTAATGAAGATTGAAGCCCTTCTGCTTCTTCTTCCTTGCTTAGTGGCTGTTATATATGGAGATAGTCAGGGATTGACCTATCTGACTGTGGCAGCAGGGTCCATGGCACTTGGAACACTGTTCACACTTCGCAAGCCAGAGGATAAGACCCTCTACCTTAAGGAAGGCTGCGTTGCGACTTCCCTCAGCTGGATTGTATTATCTGTAATTGGAGCTCTTCCATTTTACTTTACGGGAGAGATTCCTTCATATACTGATGCACTCTTTGAGACCATATCTGGTTTCACCACTACAGGTTCCAGCATTCTTACTGATGTTGAGGCCTTAAGCCACACCTCTTTAATGTGGCGAAGCTTCACTCACTGGATTGGTGGTATGGGAGTACTTGTATTCCTCTTATCAGTTATTTCCCTTAGCGGCGGCTCTACAATTAATCTTATGAAGGCCGAGTCTCCAGGACCATCAGTAAGTAAGATGGCACCTAAGATGAAGGCAACAGCCAGTATGCTCTACTATATCTATGCAGCACTTACAGTTCTGGAGATGATATTCCTGATTGCCGGTGGATGTCCTGTATTTGATTCTATTAATACAGCCTTCGCTACAGCCGGTACTGGTGGATTCGGAATTAAGGGTGATTCCATTGCCGGATATTCTGCATACATTCAGTGGGTTGTTACAATCTTCATGATTCTATTCGGTGTTAACTTCACCGCTTACTACTATATTGTAATGCGTAAGATTAAGGATGCCTTCCATATGGAAGAGGTCAGATGGTACCTGGGAATTATTGCAGGTGCAACTCTTATTATCTTCCTTAATATCAGGAACATCTATGACACAGCCGGAGAAGCAGTAAGACATTCTGCCTTCCAGGTTGCATCTATTATTACTACAACAGGTTTTGCAACTGCGGACTTCAATGAATGGAATACCATATGTAAGACTACATTCATTACACTTATGTTCGTTGGTGCCTGTGCCGGCAGTACCGGTGGTGGTATGAAGGTCAGCAGAATGATTCTTGTTAATAAGACAATTGGCAAGGAGATAAGAGGCTACCTTAATCCTAAGAGTGTTAAGAAGATTCTCTTCGAGGGCAAGCCTGTAGACCATGAGATGCTTAGAGGTGTCAATGTATACTTCATGACATATATTATGATCTTCGTGGCATCACTTTTCTTAGTTAGCTTCGAGGGCAGAGATTACGGAACAACCTTCTCAGCAGTTGCCACATGTTACAACAACATCGGACCTGGATTAAACGAGATCGGGCCAGCTGGTAACTTTAGCAGTCTCTCAGTTTTGTCCAAGTATGTGCTGATGTTTGACATGCTTGCAGGAAGACTTGAGCTCTTCCCATTAGTAATACTCTTACACCCATCCCTCTGGGTTGATCTCTTCAAGCACAAGAGAAATATCAGAAGAAAGAAACAGGCTAATCTGTAATCAGGAGTTAAAATGATAGAGATTTTAAAAGCTATATTATTCGGAATTGTACAGGGCGTCACAGAATGGCTGCCAATCAGCAGTACAGGCCATATGATTCTCTTAAACGAGTTCATCAAGCTGGATGTATCCGATGATTTCTACAGTGTCTTCGAGGTTGTAATCCAGTTGGGCTCAATCATTGCGGTTGTGATTCTCTTCTGGAATAAAATATGGCCCTTTGGTAAGAAGGACAACAAGGCTCCCTTAGCGAAGACTGGCATTGGTGCCTGGATTAAGACAGATATCTTCGTCTTATGGTTCCATATCCTTGTATCCTGCGTACCGGCAGCAGTAATTGGCCTTCTCTTCGATGAACTCTTCGAGGAGCTCTTCTACAATTATTGGACTGTAGCCATTATGCTTATCCTTGTAGGTATAGCATTCATTATTATTGAGAATAAGAATAAGGGAAAAAAGACTAAGATTAACTCTGTGGCTGACATTACATATACTACAGCCCTCTTAATTGGTATCTTCCAGTTAATCGCAGCAATTTTCCCTGGAACATCAAGATCAGGAGCAACAATCGTCGGAGCCTTACTCATAGGCGTATCCAGAACAGTTGCAGCAGAATATACCTTCTATCTGGCAATACCAGTTATGTTCGGCGCCAGCCTCCTTAAGATGTTCAAGTTCGGCCTGGACTTCACAGGCAAGGAATTCGCCATCCTCGCCGTGGGCACAATCGTAGCCTTCATAGTATCGCTTGTAGTTATCCGCTTCCTGCTTGGCTACATCCGCAAGCACGACTTCAAGGCCTTCGGTTGGTATAGGATAGTATTGGGAATTATTGTACTGATATACGGTATTGTTACATTAATATAACTAAGCGGATGTAACATATAATTATTTGTGGGGCGTCGGCCGCGCTGCAGGTCGCGCCACTTATATCCGGGTTGCCATTATTGATATCGCGACCGGAGGGGACCCCACAAATGATTATGTAGTTACAGACGCGTAGAGGAGAATAGATGAGAGATAAATTCGTAGAAAAAGGATATTATAAGAACCATGCGTGCATGGAGACATTTACGTGTGCGGTGTGTGGCAAGGAGTGTAAGCCGGAGGGTGCTGCAAGTGAGCACAGGAATCATTGTCCGAACTGCTTGTCGAGCCTGCATGTGGATGTGGAGCCGGGAGATAGGGCAAGTGACTGCGAGTCGCCTATGGATCCGATTAGCGTGTGGGTAAAGAAGAATGGTGAATGGGCTATTATCCATAGATGCAGAAGATGCGGTGAGCTTAGCTCTAACAGGGTGGCTGCGGATGATAATCCTATGAAGCTTATGAGTATTGCTATGAGACCAATCGCTAATCCTCCATTTCCAATTGAGAGAATGGAAGATATGGCAAGAATGATGGGGTTTGATGATAATGAAGAATAAGATTGGGAAGGCATTTAGATATGCCTTCCCTTATTCTCTGCCAATTATGGCGGGCTATTTAATATTGGGCTTTGGCTTTGGCCTACTGCTGCAGAGCAAGGGCTATAACGTGAT